>JAAWHO010000019.1 GCA_022795905.1 Oscillospiraceae bacterium | reverse complement strand
TTTCAGCTCCTCCAGGGGGGTGGTATAGGGCTTGACCTCGCAGTACACGCCGCACTCCCGGACCCGCCGGGCAATGAGCTGATTGTACTGTCCGCCGAAGTCCAGGACGATGATCATTTGATGGGACATCGCTCTATCCTCATTTCTTTCATTTTTTCGTTCTTATTCCCACGTATAGGGATAGCCCAGCCTGGCCATAAAATCCGCCATCTGCCAGCAGTCCCCCAGGGTAAATTCGTCGCCGTCATAGGCCTTTGGCAGCTCGTCGGCATCCAAAACGCCGCCGGACCAGCTTGTCAGATACCGCTCGATTTCCGCGGCCGGGACCTGGAAGCGCTCCGCGATGAGCTGGCTGCTGCCCGTCACCCGCTGCCGCTCCGCTTCCAACACATCCTCAAAATAGTCCGGCATAGGATTGAACTCGTCCAGAAGCTCTCCGTTTTCACAGCAGAAGTAGCCCCAGAAGTCTTCATCATAGATGTAGAGATATAAAACCAGCCGGCCGAGCTGGGCAGACAGCGCCCTTGCAAAGGGCTCATATCCGGCGCAGTATTCGTTAAAGAGTACGCTTACGCCGACATTTTGCGCCTTGATTTGGCACTCCGCCGCCTTCAGCTGCCCAAGGCCGTCCTGTCCCTCCAGCGCCGCGAGGGCTGTACGGACCTGCTCCTCCGCGCAGCACGGCAGGATGGCGGTTTCTAAAAACAGTCCCATCCTTTCCCCTCCTTTACTCTTCGTCCCGGAAGGTGATATTCCCCGGCTCGGCGTGCTCGATCACAGCCAGGGCGTGGTAGTTGACGCCCATCCCCCGCAGCCGGTCGCCGCCCCCCTGGAAGCCTTTCTCAATGGCGATGCCCACGCCCACCAGCTCCGCGCCGGCCTGGCTGACGAGGTCGCACAGTCCCCGCACCGCCTCGCCGTTGGCCATGAAATCGTCGATGATGAGCACACGGTCATGGCTGGTGAGCCACTCCCTGCTGAGGATCTGGGTGATCTTCTTTTTGTATGTATAGGAATAGATCTCGCTCTGATAGAGGCCGCCCTCAATATTGTCGCTCTTGGCCTTCTTGGCGAACACCATGGGGACGCCGTACCGCTGTGCGCAGATGGTGGCCAGGGCGATGCCGCTGGCCTCGGCGGTGAGGACCATGGTGATGCTCTTCACGTCAAAAAGATTCTCAAATTCCTTGGCGATCCCCTCCATCAGGCGGATATCCACCCGGTGGTTCAAAAATCCATCCACCTTGATGATGTTGCCGGGCAGGACCTTGCCCTCCCTCTGAATGCGTTCCTTCAGCAGCTGCATATGCCATCTCCATCCTTTCCCAAAATAGCGGTCGAATGCTAGCTCTATTATGCCAAGAATCGGGGCTGCTTGCAACCATGAATTTGACAAAAAAACAAATTTTTCGCGTCTGGAAAATGCTGGCCCGCTCTGATAGCAAAATCGGGCAGCCCTCGGCAGGCTGTCCGATTTTTCCGCTCTAAGCCGGCTCCAGCGCGGTGTGGAGCTTGTCGGTGATAGCCCCCTGGAAGATGGGGGTGGAGTGGCCGTGAAGCGTCTCCAGGCCGGCGGCGGCCATACGGGGGTCGATCTGTCCGGACATATACAGGTCCAGGTCCAGGATGAATTTGACCTCCGTGTCGGCGGGGGCGTTGGGGATGTTTTTCTTTACCATGCCGGGGCCCGCGTGGATCCTGGCCCGGCAGGAGCTGTCCAGGTCCATATCCACATCCACGGAGCACTTGCGGGCCCTGCTCTCGTCCACGTCCTCCTCCGCGAGGACGCCCAGGTAGGGCGCGGCGAACAGCTCCCGCCAGGGCTCTCCCTCCAGCTCCAGGGCCTGCCGGGAGAAGATGTTGACATACCGCAGGCCGATGCGCTGGAAGAAGGAGGGCTGATAGATGCGGATAAACTGGGCCAGGGGCAGGTCAAAGTGCTGGCCGAACTCCTCCCAGCCCGGATAGGCCACGGTGGACAGGGAGATAAAGCTGCTGGTCAGGTTCAGCTTCCACCGGCCGTCGGCGGAGACAAAGTTGTAGTTGACAATAGGGGAGGGGGTCTCCAGCTTGGCCTGGGGGGTGCCCGGGTTGGCGATGCGGGGAGCGGGCTGCTCCTGTTTGGCGGCGTAGCGGGGGAACATGGAGCGGATGGCCTCCTGGAAATCCACGGGCTCCCTCGCGCCAATGGACAGGATGGTAGGGAAGCGGAACTGGCAGATGGCCTCGGCCAGCTGGGCCTTTTTGTAGTGGACGCGGGGATTGTCAGAGTAGAGCACGGCGAGGTCCCTCCTAAAAACGATTTGTCCTATTGTACCCCCGCCGGGCGGAAATGTCAAACGGGAGCGGGCGGATTTCCGCAAAAAAATAGGGCGGGGCGTTTTGACGCGGCGCCGGCTGCAATTTTGAATATTGTCATAGTACCGTACAGAAAGGGGGAAGGTCTGCGACCTTCCCCCACAGAGCGAGCAAGACTGTAAGCCGGGTTCTGTATTTGGCAGTCATCTATCTTGGCGGCCCGTTGCCGGACCGCTCCAGCCACCTCCTGAGGACGGCCGGGCCGGCCTTGTGTCCTCCCACGGTGTTGCTCCGGATAGAGTTTACAGCATCGGACAGTCTCCAGCCGATGGGTGAGCTCTTACCTCGCCTTTCCACCCTTACTGGGCGCTTGCCCAGCGGTATATCTCTGTTGCACTTTTCCTGAAGTCGCCTTCGGCGGGCGTTACCCGTTATCCTTGCCCTGCGGAGCCCGGACTTTCCTCACAGCGGGCCTTTCGACCTCGCCGCGCGACTGCCTGTCTTACTCGCGCTTTCATTCTAACAGCCCGGAGGAGGATTTGTCAACCCGGAGTCCGGCACTTTTGCGGAAACTCTTGTCACATTTTTGATTATGTGCTACACTGGAAAAACCCCGCGGCAGGACGCGGAGAGAAGGGGAGGACACCGTATGAAGGCTTTGATTGTGGTGGATATGCAGAACGATTTTGTGGACGGTTCCCTGGGGACGCCGGAGGCGGCGGGGATTGTCCCCGGCGTCGCGGCGAGAATCCGGGCGTGGGAGGGGGAGATCTATGTCACCCGGGACACCCACGGCCCGGACTACCTGGAGACCCAGGAGGGCCGGCAGCTCCCGGTACCCCACTGCATCGAGGGTACGGCGGGCTGGCAGCTGGCCCCGGCGGTGGAGGCCGCGCTGGCGGAGAAGGAGAACGTCCGCCGGTTCAACAAGGGCACTTTCGGGTCAAGGGAGCTGGCCCAGGCCCTGGCGGAACGGGCGAATGAGATTGAGGAGATTCTGCTCATCGGTCTGTGTACCGATATCTGCGTTCTCTCCAACGCTCTTGTTTTGAAGGCGTTTCTGCCGGAGACCCCTATCGCGGTGGACGCGGCCTGCTGCGCCGGGGTGGGCCCTGAGAGCCACCGGAACGCCCTGCGGGCCATGGAGACCTGCCAGGTGCGGGTGCTGGGGGAGGCGTAGTCCTTGGAGATCCGCCGCCTCGCCCCGGAGGATGACAGAAGGGCCGCCGGCAGGGGATGTGAGGAGAGCTGGAAGTGGGCCTGCCGCAAAATTATCCCACGGGATTATCTGGATTCGATTCCCGAGGGGCGGTTTAATGAAGGGGGATCTCTGTTTTGCTTGTAATTCCCGGATAAATCTGCTATACTGGGCGGGAAATGATTTTTTTTCCGGGCGGAGAGGATAGAAAATGCTGGATTACTTGCAGGAGTTTTGGAAACAATTTAACTGGTCCGCCGCGCTGGCGGCGCTGGAGCGGATGCTGGGCGTCCTGCTTTGCCTGACGGTCCACGAGAGCTGCCACGGCCTGGCGGCCTATGCTCTGGGGGACCCCACCGCCAAGGAGCAGCGCCGCCTGAGCTTCAACCCCCTCCACCACATCGACTGGCTGGGGCTGGCGGCAATGTTTCTGTGCGGCTTCGGCTGGGCCAAGCCGGTGCCGGTGGATATGCGCTATTTCAAGAATCCCAGACGGGGTATGGCCATCACCGCACTGGCAGGGCCGGCGTCCAATTTCCTGTTGGCGCTTCTGCTGCTCTTTATCGCCTCGCGGCTGTACTATCTGCCGGGAGAGGCGGGGGGAGTTCTCATCTGGGTGTTCTCCTTCCTGCTGACCACGGCGGTGCTGAGCATCGGGCTGGGACTCTTCAACCTGATCCCCATCCCGCCCCTGGACGGGTCAAAGGTGCTCTTTGCCCTCCTGCCGGAGGGGGCCTACTACACACTCATGCGCTATGAGCGGTACGGCATGGCGCTCCTTCTGCTGCTGGTGTGGTTCGATGTGGGCAGCAGCGCGCTCTCCACAGCCATCTACGCGGTTTATACGTGGATGATGCGGCTGTTTTTCTAAAATACTCAGGCGAGGTAACGGAATGGACAGTCCGGTCTTTAAGCTGGAGCAGGTCGTACACAACCGGGAGGGGCTGGAGGACTTTGAGGGGCCTCTGGACCTGATCCTGTTTCTGCTGAGCAAGAATAAAATTGAAATCCAGGATATCCCCATCGCCCTCATTCTGGACCAGTACCTGGAGTACCTGGAGCTGCGGCAGAGGATGGATCTGGAGATTGCCAGCGAGTTTGTCGCCATGGCGGCGCAGCTGATGTTCATCAAGACCCGGATGCTCCTGTCCATTGAGGACGAGGAGGCCCAGAGCGAGATGGACCTGCTTATTCAATCCCTGGAGGCCCGGCGCAGCAGCGAAATCTACGGCCGCGTCAAGGCTGCGGCGGAGCAGCTGGGTCCCATGGGGGAGTTCGGGCGGGATATCGTGGTCCGCGGTCCGGAGCAGATGGACCGGAAAAAGATTTTTGACTACGACCACGACCGGGAGGACCTGCTGGAGGCCATCCGGGCCATTGCGGACCGGAACGAGCGGAGGGTCCCGCCGCCGCTGAGCAGCTTCTCGGACATCGTGCGCCACGAGCCCTACCCGGTGTCCGGCAAGGCGGAGGATATCCTCTCCCTGCTCAAGCGGGGGATCACCAGCTTCCGTCTGCTCTTCAGGGGCAGCCGGAGCCGCAGCGAGGTGGTGGCGACCTTCCTGGCGGTGCTGGAGCTGTGCAAGGCGCGGATTGTCCATCTGGCCGGCGGCGAGACGGACTGCACCGTCACGGCCACCGGCGAGAGCATGGAAGGGCTGCACCTGTAGGAAAAGGGAAGCAAGGCGGAGCCTTGCGCGGAAGTTCTTTTTGATTCTTTTTCTTTCAAGAAAAAGAATGAACAACCAAGAAAAAGGCGGTAGCGCATGACACTGGAAATGAAAGAGCTGGAGGCGGCGGCGGAGGCGGTCCTCTTTGCCGCCGGGGAGCCGGTACATATTGACCGCATCTGCCTGGCGCTGGAGCTGGACCGGCTGTCGGCGGAGGAGGTGCTGCGGCGGCTGGGGGACTGCTGCGCCTTCGAGCGCCGGGGCATCCGCCTTATCCGGATGGAGGAGAGCTGGCAGCTGTGCTCCGCGCCGGAGTACGGGCGGATGATCCGCAGGGCCTTTGAGCTCCGCAAGAGCGCCCGGCTCAGCCAGCCGGCCCTGGAGGTGCTGGCCATTATTGCGTACTATCAGCCCACCACCCGGGCCAACGTGGACCAGATCCGGGGGGTGGACAGCGCCTATACGGTGGGGCTGCTGCTGGAGCGGAAGCTCATTGAGGAGTGCGGGCGGCTCCAGGTGCCGGGACGGCCCCGGCTCTACCGAACCACCGAGCACTTCCTGCGCAGCTTCCACCTGAGCTCCCTGGAGGAGCTGCCGGAGCTGCCGGGCATGACGGAGGAGCAGCTGCACCCCGGGGAGCCCGCCCAGGAGGACAGCGGGGAGACGGCCCAGGCGTAAGCCGGGAACAGAGAGAGGGGTGTGAAGCGATTGGCCGGTGGAGTTGTCCTGGGGGTCCTGGCGCTGCTCTGCCTGGTGCTGGTGCTCCTGCTGGCGGCGGCAGCCCAGGTCCGGGTGACGTACAGCCAGGGGGAGCTCACCCTCCGGGCGGGATACGGGCCGCTGAGCGTCCGGCTCTATCCGCCGGAACCGAAAAAGGAGAAGCGCCCGAAAAAAGCGAAAAAGAAAAAAGAGCAGGAGCCGGAGGAAGAGGAGAAGAGCCGGGAAAAAAAGAAGCTCTCCATCACCTCGGAGCAGATCCTCTATACGCTGGAGACCCTGCCGCCCATTTTAAGCCGGGCGCTGGGGCGCATGAGGAGGGGCATCCGGATACAGCCGCTGAAGCTCCACCTGCTGATCGCCGGGGAGGATCCGGCGGGAACGGCCCTGCTCTACGGCAGGGCCCAGGCCGCTCTGGCGGCAGGGATGCCGTTCCTGCGGCAGGCGGTGCATATCCGGGAGGAGGATATCCGCCTCTTCCTGGACTTCCAGCGAACGCAGCCGGACTGTATAGCGGATATCGGCGTCTCCATGCGGTGCGGGACCGCCGCGGGCATCTTCCTCCGGGCCGGAGGCAGCCTGGTGAAGTGGATTTTAGGGTTTCGTAAACTGGCTCCGCCGTCCAGGAAAAAACCGGCGGAGGAAAAACAGCAGAATGCCGGCGCCGCCTGACGGCCCGGACGGATGAAAGGAGCGGCAGCGCAAATGGAAAAGAAGCACCCCCTCAGTGAAATCATGCAGGAGAGCATGGACAAGGTCCGGGAGATGGTGGACAGCAATACGATTGTAGGCGAGCCCATCCGCACGCCGGACGGCGTAACCCTCATCCCCGTTTCCCGGGTCAATATGGGCTTTGGCGGCGCAGGCGGCGAGTTTGCCGCCAAGAGCGCCGGCCAGGACGGCAGCCTGGGCGCGGGTCTCGGCGCGGGCGTGCGCATCGACCCGGTGGCCTTCCTGATTGTGAAGGATGGCGTCGTGCGGATGATGCCGGTGGCGGTCCCCGCCGTGGGCGCTGTGGAGCGCGTGGTGGAGATGGTGCCGGAGGTCATCGACCGGGTCAGCGGCTTTTTCAAAAAGGAAAAGGAGGACCCGGAGGTCCAGGTGCCGGAGGAGGAGCTCTGACGGGCGGGGAAAAGTTTTCCGCTTGCATGGTTTTCCAGTGTTCTTTTGGCGCGAAAAGGAGATACTAGGGGCATCCGATTTTAGGAGGTGTTCCCTGTGTCAAGGCCCTTTTTTCGCCGCGCCCTGTGCGCGGCTGTGCTGGCGGGGATGCTCACCTGCCAGGCCGGGGCCGTCGGCACCTCCGCTGTCTCCGCCGTGCTGCTGGAGGGGGAGAGCGGACGGGTGCTGTACGCCCAGAATGCCGACGAGGAGCGGCTGATTGCCAGCATTACAAAAATTATGACCGCCGTTGTGGCCCTGGAGCACGGGGATGTAAACGCGCCCTATACCGTGACGGCGGAGGACATGGCGGAGGGCTCCAGTATGTACCTGACGCCGGGGGAGGAGCTGACGCTGGAGGAGCTGCTCTACGGGCTGATGCTGGTCAGCGGCAACGACGCGGCCCTGGCGGTGGCCCACTGCGTGGCGGGGGACGAGGCTTCCTTCGTGGAGCTGATGAACGAGACGGCGGCCCGGCTGGGGATGACCCACACCAGTTTCGCCAACCCCAACGGCCTGGACGCGGAGGGGCACTACTCCAGCGCTGCAGACATGGCGAAGCTGGCGGCCTACGCGCTGAAAAAGGAGGCTTTCCGCCGGATCGTGTCCACCACCTCCATCACCATCGGCGAGCGGTATCTGGCCAACCACAATAAGCTGCTCAAGCTGTACGACGGCTGTCTGGGCGTCAAGACCGGCTATACAAAGGCGGCGGGGCGGACGCTGGTGTCGGCGGCGGAGCGGGACGGGATGACGCTGGTGTGCGTGACCCTGTGCGACGGGGACGACTGGAACGACCACGTCTCCCTGCTGGACTACGGGTTCTCCGTGTGCCGGATGGAGACAGCCGCGCCCGCCGGACGGATTCTGGCCTCGGTCCAGGTCCGCTGCGGCAGCAGCGCTCAGGTGCCGCTGATGGCGGACAGGGAGCTGCGCTACCCGCTGATGGGGGACGAGCGGCTGACCGTGGTGGCGGAGACGCCGGTGTCCGTGCCGGCCCCCGTTGTGCCGGGGCAGGTGATCGGAACGGCCAGAGCCTATCTGGACGGCGAGGAGGTGGCCTCGGTACCCCTTGTAGCCGCCGCGCCCTCGGCCCGGGTAGAGTTCCAGGAGGAGAACAGCATATTTGAGCGGCTTTTCGGATAGCAGGGGCGATGCCCCTGCGCCTTTTTACTGAGAGATTGAGAAAGAGAGGAGCGCCATGGATCGTCTCCAAAAAATCCTCTCCGCGGCGGGCGTCTGCTCCCGCCGCCAGGCGGAGGCGTACTTAACCGCCGGCCGGGTGGCGGTCAACGGAAGGACATCGTCCCTGGGGGACAAGGCCGACCCGGAGCGGGACCGGATCACCGTGGACGGCGCGCCCATCCCCCGGCGGGAGGCGCACATCTACCTCATGCTCCACAAGCCCCGGGGCTATGTGACCACGCTCTCCGACGAAAAAAACCGCCCAACGGCGGCGGAGCTGGTCAGGGACTGCGGCGGAAGGGTCTACCCCGTGGGCCGGCTGGACATGGACTCCGAGGGCTTGCTGCTGCTCACCAGCGACGGCGGCTTCGCCCAGCGCCTGGCCCACCCCAGCCATGAAATGGAGAAGGAGTACCACGTCACTGTTGCCGGGGCCCTGGAGGGCTGCGTCCAGCGGCTGTCCGCCATCACGGCTCTGGAGGACGGAACCCCCATCGCCCCCGCGGACGGCGTCCGGATCCTGCGGAGAGAAAAAAACCGCTGGGTTCTGGCTGTCACCATTCACCAGGGCCGCAACCGGCAGGTGCGGCGTATGTGCGCGGTGGCCGGACTGCGGGTAGAGCGGCTGCAGCGGGTCCGGGAGGGAGCGGTCCTCCTGGGGGCGCTGCCGCCCGGGAAATGGCGGCCTCTGACGGAGGAGGAGCGGCTGACGCTGCTGGGAGAGTGACCCGGTTTGGCGCCTGAGAAGAAAAATTTTCGGTTTTCTCTTGTGCTTTTTATACTTTTTGTGTATGATACACAGAGTACATTCGTGAGGAGGCTGGTTGATGAAAAAGGATGTGCTGCACACCATACAGGAGAATATGGCCGGCTTTTCCAAGGGACAGAAGCGGATCGCCGCGTACATTCTCTCCGACTACGACAAGGCCGCCTTTATGACTGCCAGCAGGCTGGGGGGGCTGGTGAGCGTCAGCGAGTCCACCGTGGTACGCTTTGCCGCCATGCTGGGCTACGACGGCTACCCCGCCATGCAGAAGGCCCTCCAGGAGATTGTCCGCAGCAAGCTCACCTCTATCCAGCGCATCCAGGCGTCCAACGACACCCTCTTCAGCACGGATCTGGTCACCAATGTCCTCCAGCGGGATATGGATAAAATCCGGGTGGCTGTGGATGAGGTGGACCGGGCCGCCTTCGGGGCGGTGGTGGATAAGCTGCTGGCCGCCCGGCATATCTATATATTGGGGGTCCGCTCCAGCTCCTTCCTGGCGGGGTATCTCCACTTCTACCTGCACCTGATTTTTGAAAATGTGACCCTGGTCACCAGCAGCAGCGCGGGGGACATCCTGGAGAGCATCCTGCGCATCGGCCCCGGCGACCTGCTGCTGGGCATCAGCTTTCCACGATATTCCAAGTCTACGGTGAAGGGCGTCCAGTTTGCCCGGGACCGGGGGGCGGACGTGGTGGCCGTCACGGACAGCCCGGCTTCGCCGCTCTACCCCATGGCCTCCTCGGCCCTGCTGGCCCACAGCGATATGATCTCCTTCGTGGATTCCCTGGTGGCCCCCTTCAGCCTGCTCAACGCCCTGATCGTGGCGGTGGGTCACCGGAAGAACGCGGATATCGCCATGATTTTTAACCGTTTGGAGACGATCTGGGATGAGTACGGCGTGTTCGGGTACAGCGACGATGTATGACGTTATTGTGATCGGAGGAGGCCCCGCCGGGATGATGGCCGCCGTTGCCGCCGCCGAGGGCGGGGCCCGGGTTCTGCTCCTGGAGCCCATGGAGCGGCTGGGGAAAAAGCTGAATATCACCGGCAAGGGCCGGTGCAACGTAACCAACGACTGCGCCGTGGAGGAGCTGCTGCGCAATGTGCCCCGCAACGGCAGGTTTTTGTACAGCGCCTTCTCCCGCTTCGACAGCGGGGATGTGAAGGCCTTCTTTGAGGTCCGGGGCGTCCCCCTGAAGACGGAGCGGGGGAACCGGGTCTTCCCGGTGTCCGACCGGGCCTTTGATATCAGCGGCGCTCTGGAGAATTATCTCCGGGAGCTGGGGGTGCGGATTGTCCGGGACAGGGCGGAGGCGCTGCTGCTTGAAAACCAGGCTCTCTCAGGCGTTCGGGGGGGCCGGGGGAAATATGAGGCGGGGCGGGCCGTCATCGCCACCGGAGGCGTCAGCTATCCGCTCACCGGCAGCACCGGGGACGGCTACCGCCTGGCCCGGTCTATGGGCCACACGGTCCAGGAGCCCAGGGGCTCCCTGGTGCCGCTGTGCGCGGCGGGGGAGCTGTGCCCCGCGCTCCAGGGGCTGAGCCTGCGGAACGTGACGCTCCGGGCCTATGAGGACGACAAGAGGATCTTTGAGGACCTGGGGGAGATGCTTTTCACCCACTTCGGCGTCAGCGGCCCTCTGGTCCTGTCGGCCTCCGCCCATATGCGGCGCTTTGGAGAGCGGCGGTACCGGCTGGAGATCGACCTCAAGCCGGGGCTCGATGAGCAGAAGCTGGATAAGCGGCTGCTGGCGGACTTTTCCAAGCGCCCAAACAGCGATTTGATAAATGCCCTGGACGACCTGCTGCCGAAAAAGCTGATTGGTCCCTTTGTGGAGCTGAGCGGCGTAAATTCACGGCAGAAGGTCCACGATATCACACGGGAGCAGCGGCGGCGGCTGGCCGTCCTGCTCAAGGCTCTGCCGGTGGAGATCACCGGTCCCCGCCCGGTGGAGGAGGCCATCGTCACCTCCGGCGGCGTGGCGGTGGGGGAGGTGGACCCCTCCACCATGGCCTCGAAGCTGTGCCCCGGCCTCTACTTTGCCGGGGAGGTGCTGGATGTGGACGCCTACACCGGCGGCTTCAACCTCCAGATCGCCTGGTCCACCGGTCATCTGGCGGGAGCGGCGACGGCGGAGTCGCTTTGGTGAACAAAAAATATGAGAACCTGGATGGGGAGGGAAAGACAGCATGGAAACAGAGAAACGGTGCATTGCTGTGGCCATCGACGGGCCCAGCGGAGCGGGGAAGAGCAGCATTGCCAGGGACGCGGCCCGGAGTCTGGGCTTTGTCTATGTGGATACCGGGGCGATCTACCGCACGGTGAGCCTGTACATTTTTGACCGGGGCATCGATCCAAAGGACACGGGCGCTGTAATCGATGCCCTGCCGGAGATCCATATCGCCCTGCGCTACGGGGAGGACGGCCTCCAGCGGATGCTCCTCAACGGGGCTGATGTGACCGAACGCATCCGCCTGCCGGAGATCTCCCTGTTTACCTCTGCGGTGTCCGGCATCCCGGAGGTGCGGGCCTTCCTCATGGAGATGCAGCGGGGCATGGCCCGGGAGCAGAGCGTGATTATGGACGGCCGGGATATCGGCACGGTGGTTTTGCCGGAGGCCCAGGTGAAGATTTTTCTCACCGCCTCCCCGGAGGACCGGGCCCGCCGCCGCTGGAACGAGCTGCGGGAGCGGGGGACGGAGAAGGGTTACGAGGACATCCTGCGGGAGGTCCAGGAGCGGGACTACAACGACACCCACCGCTCCGCCGCTCCGCTGCGCCCTGCGCCGGACGCGGTCCATCTGGATACTACTGGCAACACCTTTGAACAGAGCCGGCAGCAGGTTCTGGAGATCATCAGGAGGCATATGGAGGAATGAACCGGTTCTATGTGTTTGCCCACGCGCTCCTGACCCCGTTTATCCGCCTGTTTTTCCCCTCGCGGACAGTGGGGCTGGAGAATCTGCCGGAGGGAGGAGCGATTATCTGCCCAAATCACACCAGCGCCTGGGACCCGGTGATCGTGGCCATCGCCATGCCGCGGAGGGACCGGATCGTCTTTATGGGCAAGGAGCAGCTCTTCCGCTTCCCGCCCCTGGGATGGCTCTTCCGGAAGCTGGGGGCCTTCCCGGTGAAGCGGGGAGGGAATGACCTGACGGCTATGCGCTTCTCCCTGTCCGGCCTGCGGGAGGGCTGCCGCCTGCTGATGTTCCCGGAGGGCACCCGGGTGGATGAGCAGGGGGAGACAGACGCCAAGGGCGGCGTGACGCTGCTGTCCACCCGGGCCGGGGTGCCCATCGTCCCGGTGTACTGCGGCGGGAAGCGGAAGTTTTTAAGGCGGAACACGGTGGTCTTCGGGGAGCCTTTCACCCCCGTCATCGCCGGGCGCCGCCCCACCCAGGAGGAGAACCGCCAGGTGGCCGAGGAGCTGCTGGAGCGGATCTACGCGCTGGCCGAGGTGGACGGATGGAAGTAGTTCTGGCGAAAAGCGCCGGCTTCTGCTTCGGCGTGGCCCGGGCGGTGCAGCTGGCGGAGGAGCTGGCGGATACATATCCCGGGTCGGCCCGGATGCTGGGGCCCGTCATCCACAACGCCCATGTGGTGGAGGAGCTGTCCCGCCGTGGGATGTCCCTCCTCGCCGCGCCGGAGGAGGCCGGCCCGGGGGACCGGGTGCTCCTCCGCGCCCACGGGGAGGCCCAGGGGACCTGGGGAATCCTCCGGGCCCGGGGGGCGGAGCCGGTGGACGCCACCTGCCCCCGGGTAGCGTACCTTCGGGAGATTGTCCGCCGGGCGGAGACAGAGGGCCGTCAGCCGGTGATGCTCGGCCAGGCCGGCCATCCGGAGGTTCGGGGAATCGCCGGATGGTGTCGGAATCTGGTGGTACTTTCTGGGCCGGAGGAGGCCCGATCGTGGCTGGAGAGGACTGAAAACGCAAGGGAAATGCCCATTACGCTGGTCTCCCAGACCACCATGCTCAAAGAAATTTGGGAAATGACTCTGAAATTTTTCAAAAAAGAGTGTACAAACCTGAAATTATTTGATACAATATGTAATGCTACGCATAATCGTCAATCAGAGGCGGCCCGGATCGCCGCCGAAGTGGACGCTATGGTGGTGGTTGGTGATCCCAAAAGCGCCAATACGAAGCACCTGACAGAGATATGCCGGATTCATTGCTCCCGTGTTTTCCAGATCGAAAACGCGGACGAGCTTCCTTTGGAAAGCCTGTCGGACTGCCGAGTGGTTGGTCTGACCGCGGGGGCCTCCACGCCTGCGAGCATCATAAAGGAGGTCTATAAGACGATGAGTGAAGAAAAGATCCTTGGCGAGGGCACGGAAAATTTTGCCGAAATGTTTGAACAGTATACCAATACTTTGAATACAGGAGATAAGGTAACCGGCGTCGTCACGGCCATCACCCCCACCGAAGTCCACGTCGACCTTGGCTGCAAGCAGGCCGGTTATATTCCCCTGGATCAACTGACCGACGATCCCAGCGTCAAGCCTGAGGACGTGGTGAAGATTGGCGACGAGGTGGAGCTGTTCGTTATCCGTGTCAATGATGTGGAGGGGTACGCCACCCTCTCCAAGAAGCGGCTGGACGCTGTGAAGGTCTGGGAGAACATTGAGGAGGCCTGCAGCAACAAGGAAGTGATGGAGGGCATTGTCACCGAGGAGAACAAGGGCGGCATTGTCGTGTCTGTCAAGGGCGTGCGGGTGTTTGTCCCTGCCTCCCAGTCCGGCCTGCCCCGGGACGCCGCCATGAGCCAGCTGCTCAAGCAGCGGGTCTCCCTGCGTGTCACTGAGGTCAACCGCGCCCGCCGCCGGGTGGTGGGCTCCATCAAGGCTGTGCAGCAGGAGGCCCGTGCCGCCGCCGCCGCCGAGGTGTGGGCCAACATCGAGGCCGGCAAGCGCTACACCGGCACGGTCAAGAGCATGACCAGCTACGGCGTGTTTGTGGACATCGGCGGCGTGGACGGGATGGTACATATCTCCGATCTGAGCTGGAGCCGCATCAAGCACCCCAAGGAGCTGGTGGCTGTGGGCGATACCCTGGATGTGTACGTCATCTCCTACGACCCGGAGAAGCGGAAGATCTCCCTGGGCGTGAAGGACCGCAGCACCAACCCCTGGCAGGTGTTCATGGACACCTACAAGGTGGGCGATGTGGCCAGCGTGCGCATTGTGAAGCTGATGACCTTCGGCGCCTTTGCCGAGGTGGTCCCCGGTGTGGACGGGCTCATCCATATCTCTCAGATCGCCGACCGGCGTATTGAGAAGCCTGAGGACGTTCTGGCGGAGAACCAGACCGTTGAGGCCAAGATCACCGCTGTGGACGAGGAGAAGAAGAAGATCTCTCTGTCCATCCGCGCCCTGCTGGCGCCCACCCCCGCCCCTGTGGAGGCGGAGGACGAGGACGCTGAGTAAGTCCGCGCTTCCCTTTTTGGCGCTGTATAGCGGACCGGCAGTCTTTGGACTGCCGGTCCTTTTTCGCGGCAGGCTGCTGTGCGGCTTCCAGAAAATGCATTTTTCACTCTGAGTTCCATGGATGCTTATGGCATATTTTGGGATTTCAAAAACTTTTTTGGGAAATTTCTTGAAATGCTGGCAAATTTGGGGTATACTGAATATAGGAAGCAGAGTTCGCCTGCGCCTGTCCGGGCGGGCGAATGAGAAAAGGCAGTGATGGAAGGGAGGCAGATGGAATATGTTTCAGATAGGGGATAAGGTGGTCCATCCTATGCACGGGGCCGGGATCATTGACGACATCGTTTCCGAGCGGGTGGGACCCACGTCCCAGGATTACTACGTGTTTAAGATGCCCGTGGGCGGGCTGGTGCTGAAGATCCCGACGGCCAAGAGCAAGATGGTGGGCCTGCGGGATGTGGTGGACACGGGGGAGATCTCCCAGCTGCTGGAGGCCATCCCGGCGCTGGCCTCGGAGATGAACAGCAACTGGAACCACCGCTACCGGGAGAATATGGAGCGCATTAAGAGCGGGAACCTCTACGAGGTGGCCCGGGTTATCAAGGGTCTGAAGGGACGGGAGAAGGAGAAGGGGCTGTCCACCGGCGAGCGGAAGATGCTCCACACGGCCAAGCAGATTCTTCTCTCGGAGCTGGTGCTGGTGACCGGGATGGATTACAGCTATTTTGAGGAGCAGATCAATATGGCAATGGTAGGAGGATGAGTCGGAATGGGCAGGCTGCTGGATAAGCTTCTCCGGCGTGACAGGAGCGCACAGGAGGTTTGCAGCGCGGTGGTGGCCGCGGCCGGGAGCTCCGTCCGTATGGGCGGGGAGAACAAGCTCCTGCTGCCTCTGGAGGGGATCCCCGTGCTGGCCCGGACGCTGCTGGCGCTGGAGAATGCGTCCAGAGTGGCGGAGATTGTCGTGGCGGTCAGGGAGGATTATCTCCTGATTACGGCGGAGCTGTGCAAGGTGTACGGCGTCAAGAAGCCGGTGAAGATCGTCCGCGGGGGCGCGACCAGGGCGGAATCGGTCCTGGCGGCGGCCCTGGAGTGCCGGGAGGACGCCCGGATTATCGCTGTCCACGACGGGGCGCGGCCGCTGGCGGAGCCGGGGATGATCGACCGGGTGATCGAGCTGGCGCTCAAGTCCAACGCGGCCGCGCCGGCGGTGCCGGTGAAGGACACCGTCAAGGTGGTCCGGGAGGGCATCGTGGAGAGCACCCCGGACAGGGAGAGCCTCCGAGCCGTGCAGACGCCCCAGGCCTTTGACGCACAGCTGCTGCGGGCGGCCCTCCAGTCCGCCGTGGACCTGGGGCTCTCCCCCGGAGACGACTGCGCCGCCGTGGAGCGGCTGGGGAAGGAGATCTATCTGACAGAGGGCTCCTATGAGAATATCAAGATCACCACGCCGGAGGACATGGCGGTTGCCGCCGCGCTCATCCGGCGCAGGGAGGGACGGCTGTGAACGGACTTCCCAGGATAGGCCACGGCTATGATGTCCACCGGCTGGCGGAGGGCCGGCGGCTGGTGCTGGGCGGGGTGGAGATCCCCTTTGAGAAGGGCCTGCTGGGCCACTCCGATGCCGACGTACTCCTCCACGCGCTGATGGACGCGCTGCTGGGCGCGGCGGCGCTGGGGGATATCGGGCGGCTCTTTCCGGACAGTGACCCCGCCTACGAGGGGGCGGACAGCCGGGCGCTCCTGCGGGAAGTGGCCCGGCGGCTGTCGGAGGCCGGCTTTGCGGTGGGCAATGTGGACGTGACACTGATCGCCCAGCGGCCGAAGGCCGCGCCCTATGTAGAGCAGATGCGGCGGAATATTTCCGCGGACCTGGGGATTCCTGTGGACCGGGTCAGCGTCAAGGCCACCACGGAGGAGCGCCTGGGCTTTACCGGCGCGGGGGAGGGCATGGCGGCCCACGCCGTGGCGCTGATTGTTTGACAGGCGGTCCGGTGTCTGTTCTTTTGTGATTTCTTTGAAACTAAGTATTGAATTTTAGGGAAATATGGGGTATACTAGTTGCGCTGATTTTATTTTGGAGGTAGCATCATGGTCAACATTACCAAAGATACGATCATTGGCGACATTCTGGATATCGCCCCTCAGACAGCCCCGGTATTTCTCTCCATCGGAATGCACTGCCTGGGATGCCCCAGCAGCCGCGGCGAGACGGTGGAGCAGGCCTGCGCGGTCCACGGCGTGGATGTGGAGAAGCTGCTGGAGGTCATCAACACAGAGGCCAATAAGTAAGCGGATTTTCGGGAGGGCCCATGCGGCAACGTATGGGCCCTTATTCCAGTACTTTTTCGTGAAAGGAAAAGTACCAAAAAGAACTTGATAGCAAACTTCAAAATTGCGGCCAGCGGGCCGCCGAGGGCGGCGGCTCCTGCAAAGCATCTGTAGGGGCCGGCCCGTTTGTCGGGATTTTTGACGTTTGCTGTAGCTCGCTCTTGCGCGCGCCGTGGTTCCGGCTTTTCCGCACGGTGACGGGAGAGAGCTTTTGCGAGGGGAGAAGGGGTTTGTGTCGAATCAGCTGATATTGGGGCGCCGTCTGCAGGCCATTGCGGACCTGGTGCCGGCCTCCTGCCGGAGGCTGGCGGACATCGGGACGGACCACGGGTATATTCCGGCGGCTCTGCTCCTGCGTAGGCGGCTGGATACGGCTATTGCCGCTGATATCGGGCGTGAGCCTCTGGAGAGAGCCCGGCGGACAGCCCGGCAGTACGGCCTGGAGAGCCGGATGGACCTGCGGCTGGGAGACGGGCTCGGCGTTCTTGCGCCTGGGGAGGCGGACGTCATTGTCATTGCCGGGATGGGCGGGGACGCGATTGTGTCCATTTTGTCTGCCGCGCCCTGGGTCAGGGCGGGGCCTCTGCTGCTGCTCCAGCCTATGAGCAAGGCGGAGGTGCTGCGGCGGTATCTGCCGGAGGGCGGCTTCGCGGTCCAGGCGGAGGCGCTGGCGGCGGAGCGGGGGGTGCTCTACCCCATTCTGTCCGTCCGGGGCGGGGCGATGCCCCCCTGTACGGAGAGCCAGGCCTGGGGCGGTTTTTTGCTGGAGGGCGACCCGCTGTGGGGCCGGTATCTGGAGGAACACATCCTGCGGCTGCGGAAGGCGGCGGCGGGTTTGGAGCGGGCCAGGAGCCCGGAGGCGGGGGAAAAGCGGGAGCGCTTTCTCCGGGCCGCCGGGGAGCTGGCGGCGCGAAAGGAGGCGTGGGAGCTTGCCCACCGTACATGAGATTGAATCGGCGCTCTTTGCGCTGGCCCCTGAGGAGTTGGCCCAGGAGTGGGACAATGTGGGCCTGCTGGTGGGCCGGCCCAGCCGGGATGTGCAGCGGGTGCTGGTGGCCTTGGACATCACCGAGGCTGTGATTGCCGAGGCGGAGCGGGAGCAGATGGACCTGATCGTGGCCCACCACCCCATTATGAACTGCGCTTGGCGTCCCGTGCAGAGCATCCGCAGCGACGACATCCAGGGGCGGAAGCTGATGCGTCTTATTGAGTACGACATCTCGGCCATCTGTATGCACACCAATCTGGACGCGGCTCCCGGCGGGGTCAACGACGCCCTGGCCGCGGCGCTGGAGCTGGAGCAGGTGGAGGTCATGGAGGGCGGCGAAGGCATTGTCCGCACGGGCCTCCTGCCGGAGCGCATGAGCCTCCAGCAGTTTCTGGCGCTGGTGGAGGAACGTCTGAAACCCAACGGGGTGCGATACAGCGACGGCGGGCGGCTCATCCGAAAGGTGGCTGTAGGCGGAGGGGCCTGCGGCGGGTACTTCCGGACGGCGGCGGAGAAGCGGTGCGATGTCTTTGTGACCGCAGATGTGAAGTACGACCAGTTCCTGGACGCGAAGGAGCTGGGGCTCACGCTGGTGGACGCCGGGCACTATCCCACGGAGGACGTGGTGTGCGGCGTGCTGGTCCGGTATCTGGCCCAGCAGTTCCCTGAGCTGACCATACAGAAATCCTCCTCCCACCGGGAGGTCATCGAATATGACATATAAGGAGAGTAGAAGCTATGTCCGGACATTCCAAATGGCATAATATTCAAAAGACCAAGGGCGCGGCGGATGCCAAGCGCTCCCAGGCCTTTACCAAGATCGCCCGGGAGATTATCGTGGCGGTGAAGGAGGGCGGCAGCGGCGATCCCAACAACAATTCCCGCCTGGCTACAGTCATCGCTAAGGCCAAGGCCGCCAATATGCCCAACGACAATATCAAGCGCACCATCGACAAGGCCCTGGGGGCCGGGAACAGCGACAACTTCGAGAAGGTGGTCTACGAGGGCTACGGCCCCAGCGGCGTGGCGGTGATTGTGGAGGCTCTGACTGACAACCGCAACCGCACCGCGCCGGAGGTGCGGCATCTCTTCGACAAATACGGCGGAAATATGGGCGCTTCCGGCTGCGTGAGCTGGAGCTTTGACAAGAAGGGCGTCATCGTTATCGACAACGAGGACGGCGACCTGGATGAGGAAACTGTGATGATGGATGCCCTGGACTGCGGCGCGGCGGACTTCGAGGCCGACGGGAGCATCTTTGAGATCACCACGGAGCCGGACGACTTCAACGCTGTCACCGCCGCCTTGGAGGCGAAGGGCTATGTTTTTGCCGAGGCTGCTATTGAGATGGTGCCCCAGAACTATATCAAGCTCACCAGCGAGGACGACATCAAGAATATGACCAAGATGATCGACCTCCTGGAGGACAACGACGACGTGCAGAACGTCTGGCACAACTGGGAGCAGGAGTAATCGAACCCCCTGGCCGCAAGGCCAGGGGGTTCTGTGCTGTTTGGCAGCCATTTCGATTTGGCGAAGCAATAGCAGGCGCCTCTTACGCATTTGCCCGCTGATACAGCTTATCCGCCAGCGCGGCCAGCTCCTCCATGCCCAGCGCCTCCCCCCGCACGCTGGCGGGCAGGCCGCAGGCGGCAATAACCTCTCCAATAGCGGATTTGTCCAGCTCCCCAAAGGCGGAGGTCAGGCTGTTTGCCAGGGTTTTCCGCCGCAGGGCAAAGGCCCCCCGCACCGTGCGGAAGAAGAACTCCTCTCCGCAGGCGGGGGATACCGCCGGAGCGCTCCGCACCCGGCACCGGACCACTGCGGAGGTCACCTTCGGCGCTGGGATAAAGCAGGAGGGGGGCACGTCGAAGAGGACCTCCGGCTCCGTATGGTACTGCATATAG
>JAAWHO010000018.1 GCA_022795905.1 Oscillospiraceae bacterium | reverse complement strand
GGCGGAGGCGGCGGAGGAGATCCACGGCCTGCCGCCGGAGACGCCCGTCTATGTCAGCAAGCGGAGCAGCACCATCCACCTTGTCTCCGACTGCTGCAACATGAAGCATTACCGTGAGATGACCCTGGGAGAGGCCGACGCCAAGGGCTATGACTGCTGTCTGCACTGCTTCTGAAAAACGCCCGGTCCGTTTTCACAGCGGACCGGGCGTTTTCTGTCATTCCTCCGCGTCCTCCGGGGGCCGCTCCCAGGCGGGCGCGCCCAGCCGCCAGAGCTGGTCCTCGAACACCACGCCCTCCCGCACGGGGGTCCCCGCCTCCCGGGTCCGCCGGGCGCAGCGGCTGACGAACTCCGCCGCCCGGCCGGCGGCCTCCGCCAGGGCCGCGCCCTTGACCAGCCCGCCGGTGAGCACGCCGGCAAAGAGGTCCCCCGTGCCGTGGTAGGAGCCCTCCGCCAGGGGCGCCAGGACAAGCTCCGTCCGCCCGGCGGCCCGGTCGAAGCACACCGCCCCGGCGGCGCCGGGCTCGACGGACACGCCGGTGAGCACCACGCTCCTTCTCCCCTCCAGGCTCAGGGCCTCCGCCCAGCGGCGGCAGTCCGCCTCCGTGTCCAGCCTCAGCTCCTCGTAGGGGACGCCCAGCAGCAGCGCCGCCTCCGTCCGGTTGGGGGTCACGACGTCCGCCAGCTCCGCCAGGGAGGTCATGGCCCGGCACATCTCGGGGGTGTAGGTGCGGTAGGGCCTCCCGTGGTCCCCCATGACGGGGTCGACGACGGCCAGACAGCCCGGGCGGCGGAAGGCGCGGAGAAAGTCCTCCGTCAGCGCCATCTGCCGCCGGGAGCCCATAAAGCCGGTGTAAATGCCGTCAAAGCGCAGCTCCAGGGACTTCCAGTGGGCGGCGATGGCCTCCATCTGCTCCGTCAGGTCCAGGAAGGTATTCCCCGTAAAGCCGCCGGTGTGGGTGGAGAGGCAGGCGGTGGGCAGCGGACAGCACTGGACCCCCATGGCGGCGAGGGTGGGCAGGACGATGGTCAGAGAGCACCGTCCGAAGCAGCTCAGGTCGTGGACCGCGGCCACGCGGGGCAGATTTTTCACAGGGAGGCCCCCCCTCTCCAGGCGTGCAGCTTCATAGCTTTCCTCCAATCAGTTTGTTTTCTTGGCGCTTCTATCGCAATTTTGAATCCTGCTGTCATTTCAGTATACCATAGAGCTTATTATAAAGACAGGCCCCATGCGGTCATTTCTTCCGCCTGCAAAGCGGCGTTCGCGGGGCGGCGGCCGCGAAGCGCGGGGCAGGAATTTTTGAGACGGGCCCGATAAATTTTCGAGTAAATATTGACAGGAGAACATATTTCCCATATAATATGCACACTTTGAATTTTTGGGGGAAGGGGACAGCGGCATGAGACAATTCTACGGCACGAGCCAGCGGGGAGACCTGGACGAGGCGCTCCAGGGACTCCATTCTCCGCAGTTCATCATGCTCTTATCTAACGAGAGACAATTTGAGGCGCACGTGGCCGCTCTGGAGCGGCGCTTCCCGGGGGTGCCCAGCATCGGGTGCATCGGGATGAGCTATCAGACAGGAGTAACGGAAAACGGGGTGGGCGTCATCGCCTTCTCCGACGGCGTGGCCGCCGCCGCCAATGTGCTTGAGCAGGTGTCCGTCATGCCGGTGAAGTACATACAGCGCCTGGAGCGGGATATGCAGGCGCTGGGCGGCGGCAGCCGGGACACGGTGTGCATTGATTTCTGCTCCGGCAACGACGCCTGCGTGCTCACCACGCTCTATACCGCCCTGCGCAGGCGGGGCATCTCCCTGGTGGGCGGAACCGGCGACCAGGGGCGCGTGTCCGCCAACGGCCGGGTCTATCAGGACGCGGTGGCCTACGGCCTGGTCAAGAACCAGAACGGCCGGGTGCGGACCTACAAGGAGAATATCTACCACCGGCTGGGGGACTACCGCTTCGTGGCCTCCGACACCGACCGGGCCAACTACATCCTGGGCACGCTCAACGGCAAGAGCGCCAAGCAGGTCTACAAGGACATCCTCCATGTGACGGACGAGGAGATCCCCACCCGGACCTTCCAGAACCCCTTTGGGAAGCTCAACGGGGACGACACCTGCATCGTCTCCATCAAGGAGGTCAAGGGGAACTCCCTGGCCTGCTTCCGGCAGGTGAACGACTCCGACGTGCTGGTCCTCCTGGAGCTGGGCGACTACAAGGCCATTGTCCGGGAGACCATCCAGCAGATATGCCGGGATTTCCCCCGCCGCTCGGCGATCTTCTCGGTCAACTGCCTGTTCCGCTACAAGCTCTTCTCCCAGCAGGGCTATATGCAGAGCTATCTCCACGATATGGCGGCCCTGGGCAGCCACGCCGGGTTCGTGGGCTACGGAGAGCACTACAACAACCGGTTTGTCAATCAGTCTATGACCTGTGTGGTCTTTGAGTAAGGGGGGGAGCGTCCATGCTGTTTAAGCGGAAAGACCGGCCGTCTGCGGAGCGCGGGGAGGAGAAGAGCCTCTATCCGATGCTGCACATTGCGGGGAGCCTGAAGGAGTACCAGCAGGAGCTGGCAAAAAAGGAGGTCGCGTCCCTCTGGGAGCTGAGCCAGGTGGGGACCTCCTTTTCCGGCGTCCTGGAGGAGGGCGAGCAGTTCCAGGAGAAGCTGCACAACCTGGACGCCTCCTTCTCCGGCATCAGTGAGACGGCGGAGCAGTTCGGCGAGGTGCGCGGAGAGATCGGCCAGGCGGTTTCGGAGGCCCGGGGGCAGATGGAGGCTCTGGGACAGACCTCCATGCAGGTGCAGCGGTCCTATGACGCCATGGCGGAGACCTTTTCCCATCTGGAGAAGGCCATCCGGGGCATCCAGCAGTCCCTGAACAAAATTGTGTCCATTGTGGACCAGACCAATATTCTGGCCATCAACGCCTCCATTGAGGCGGCCAGGGCCGGCGCTGAGGGCCGCAGCTTCGCGGTGGTGGCGGCCCAGGTCAAGGACCTGGCCAAGGAGATCCGGGAGCTGGCGGGCGAGGTGGGCAGCGGCGTGAGCGAGGTGGAGCTCCGCGCCAGCGAGCTCAGCGAGAGCATCTCCGCCTCCCAGCAGACCCTGGGACAGGGGGTCGGCATCGTCGGTCAGACGGAGAGCAGCTTTGAGAAGATCACGGAGGCGGCGGAGGGCGCCGTGTCTGTGCAGACCGGGATCGTCAGCGTTATCGGGCAGTCGCAGCAGGAGCTGCAGAACCTGTGCGCATTTTTCGATGAGATCAAGAAGCAGTACCAGGAGGTTGTCAGGCACATCGAGTTTGCCAGCCGCCTGGGCACCACGAAAAGCACCATGTTTGAGGATATGGACAATATGCTCTCCCAGATTGCCCCCCTTGTCCGCGATCTGGAGCAAAAGGGCTGAGATTATTTGATAAAAGGCCGGTGTTTCCACCGGCCTTTTTGTCATGGTTTCGGCTGTATCCGCCGCTTCAAACGGAAAGCGCGGCAAGGCCCCTCGGCCTTGCCGCGCTTCCGGCTTCAGCCCGCCGGGCCTACTGCAGACTGCTGAAGGAGCCGCCCTTCAGCTTAAACCTTCCCACAAGGCTCTTCATCAGCTGGGACTGGCTGGACAGCTCCTCGCTGGCCGCGGCGCTCTCCTCCGCGGTCGCCGAGTTTGTCTGTACAACACTGGAAATCTGGTTCATCCCCACGATGATCTGGGAGATGGAATCCGCCTGGTCGCTGCTGGCCTCTGAAATCTGCCCGATAATTCCCGTCATCTGGTTTACATCGTTTACCGCCTGATTCAGGGACTGGGCGGTATCGTCCGCGATCTGCGTCCCGTTTTCTACCGCCTTGAGGGAATTTTCAATCAGGCCGGAGATATTTTCGGAGGCCTCCGTGCTCTTGTTCGCCAGGTTCCGGACCTCGTCGGCTACCACGGCAAAGCCCTTTCCGGCGGCACCCGCCCGGGCGGCCTCCACGGCGGCGTTGAGGGCGAGGATGTTGGTCTGGAAGGCGATGTCCTCGATGAGCTTCATGATCTTGCCGATCTCGCTGGAGCAGCTGCTGATATCGCCCATCGCCTGGATCATCTGCTGCATCTTTTCCTTGCTCACATCCATCTGTGTGCTGACGCTGACTGCCGCAGTGCTGGCCTGGCGCGCGTTCTCCGCGTTCTGCTTCACCTTGCCGGAGATCTTGTCGATGGTGTCGGCCAGCTCCTCCACGGAGCTCGCCTGCTCGGTCGCCCCCTGGGCAAGGGCCTGCGCGCCATTGGACACCTGGTCCGCCCCGCTGGCAACCTGGGCGGAGCTCTGGCTGATTTGCAGCATGGTGTCGTTGAGCTTTTCCGAAATGCCCCGGAGGGAGACCAGCAGGGGGTAGAAGCCGCCTGTATATTCCGCCTGGCAGGTGGAATCCACCGTAAAATCTCCCTCCGCCATTCTCGCGAGGAACTGATTCTCGTCGTCAATAATGACCTGGAGCTTACGGATGAGTCTGCCCACCTGGGCGGCGAGGACGCCAAGCTCATCCCTGGAGGTGTAGGAGATTCTGACATTCAGATCCCCCTCCGCCATCTTTATTGCCGCATTCTCAATTTCAGAAATAGGCATCTTAATCAGGCGTATAATCACAAACGAGAAGAAGACGCCCACAAGGATGATGGCCACAATCACCGCCGCCATCACAATGACAGCCGTTCTGTACAGGGAGGCGCTCTCCTCCGCCGCGCTGTCGCTGCCCTCCGTATTGTAGGCGATAATATCGTTGAAGGCGCTGTTGAGAGAATTATAAAGGCCGACGCACTCGCCCTCCAAAACCGCCCGGGCCTCCTCGGTGCGGCCCTGCCCGGCCAGAGACATCATCTGCTCATCCGCCGCGTTGTACTGTCCCCAGAGGGTCATCGCAGTCTGATAGAAGCCGCTCTCCTCCTCGTCGATGAGCTCTCCATAGGCAGCCAGAAGGGCCTCCATATCCGCCTTTTCGCTCTGGAGATACTGCAGGCTGAACTCCTCCACCTCCTCGGAAATCGCGGTAAGATACCCCAATTCATTCAGGCGGATATTGGAAATCGTGGTGCTCAGATCCCTCGCTATATCAACACTGGGCAGCCAGCTCGATGCGATATCATTCGTCATGTCGCTTATTCTGCCCATAAGGAAAAACGACATACCGCCGATAATGAGCATTCCCAGCAGCGCCACCCCGATGAGGATGTAGAGCTTCAGCCTGATTTTCAAATTCCGTATGTAATTGATCATCTTTCCAGTCTCCTTTTATGTTTCGCTGTCCATGACTGCCAGCTATGGAAAATACTCTCATTTTCTGGACAGTATTCGGAAAGAATATCGGCCGAATTTTTCGGTTTGATAAGCGCTGTCAATGGCTCCTGAAAAAATCTTTCGTGGCGGAGAGCCCCTTCCGCTGCCGCCGTTTGTCCTTGACAAAGTTGGTCTAATCTGTTAAACTATATGTGAGAGGTCTAACACATCAAACCAAGGAGGCGCCTATGGACACACCGAAAATTTTTGAGAGCGAGTACCGCTTCTGTCAGATCCTCTGGGAGCACGAGCCGGTGAGCAGCACGGAGCTGGTGAAGCTCTGCCGGGAAGCGCTGGGGTGGAAGAAGTCCACCACCTACACCGTCATCAAGCGCCTGTCCGAGCGGGGGGTGGTGCGGCTGGAAAACGCCGTGGTCTCAGCCCTTGTCTCCCGGGAGCAGGTGCAGACCAGCGAGAGCCGGGAAATCGTGGACCGGTCCTTCGGCGGGTCCCTGCCCCGGTTCGTGGCGGCGTTCACCAGCGGGAAGCCCCTGACCGCCCAGGAGGCGGCGGAGATCCGCCGCCTCATCGACCAGTACGAGGAGGTGTAATATGGAAAACCTGTTTCTGTCCTTCTGGAACCGGAGCGTCGCGGCGGGATGGCTGATTCTGGCGGTCATCATCCTGCGTCTGGCGCTGAAAAGGGCCCCCAAGTCCACACGGCGCCTGCTGTGGGGGCTGGTGGGGCTGCGGCTGCTGTGCCCCTTCTCCGTCCAGAGCGCCCTGAGCCTCATCCCCAGCGCGGAGACCATCCCCCAGACAGCCCTGGACGCCCGCTCCCCCAGGGTAGACAGCGGCCTGCCATTCCTCAGCGCGCCGGTCAACGACTACCTGGGGGACCACATCTATGAGGGCGTCACCCGGCCCGTGGGCTATACCCGGGGGATCGCCGCCTGCTGCGCGGCGCTCTGGCTTATCGGCATGGCGCTCCTGCTCCTCTGGGCCCTGGTGAGCTGGCTGCGGCTGCGCCGCCGTGTGGCGGAGGCCGTGCCGGAGGGAGACGGCGTCTGGCTGTGCGGGCAGATCGACTCCCCCTTTCTGCTGGGGCTGCTCCGGCCCAGGATCTACCTGCCGGAGGGCCTGGACGGCGAGAGCCGGACCTGCGTTCTGGCCCACGAGCGGGCCCATCTTCGGCGCGGGGACCACTGGATCAAGCTCCTGGCCTACCTCCTGCTGGCGGTCTATTGGTTCCAGCCGCTGGTGTGGATCGCCTATGTCCTGCTGTGCCGGGATATTGAGCTGGCCTGCGACGAGCGGGTGATCCGGGAGCTGGGCCCCCAGGTCAAAAAGGCCTACTCCGAGGCCCTGCTCCGGTGCAGTGCCCGCCGCAGCGCCATTGCCGCCTGTCCCCTGGCCTTCGGCGAGGCGGGGGTGAAGGAGCGGGTGAAAAACGTACTCCACTACAGGAAGCCGGCCTTCTGGGCGGCGACGGTCTCTGTGCTGGTCTGCGCGGCGGCGGCGGTGTGCTTTCTGACAGACCCGCTGGGGTTCCGGCTGGACCTGGAGGAAAACCCCGTGGTCTCCGCCGCGGTGCTGGATATGCGCTTCAGCCCGGAGCCCCGGCAGGCGGAGCTGACCCCCAACCAGCTCGACGAGCTCTCCAGCCGCCTGGAGGGACTCAGGAGCTCCCCCGCCGGCAGCGGGTACGGCGGCCTTACGCCCCTCTATCAGATGAATATCCAGCTCCGGGACGGCACGGCCGTCACCGCCAGCGGCTACAGCGCGGACGGGCAGCAGACGGATATCACGATGGGAGGAAGGACCTACCGGGTGGACAGCGGGAACCAGTTCGCCGCCTATCTCTCCCATATCTGCTCCGGCGGGGATATGGACGCCGCCGGGGAGAGCGGCCCCATTTACACCGGCGGCGCCCTGCTCTATGAGCGGCTGGCGCTCAACTACCTGCCCGCCGACGGCAGCTTCTACCACCAGGTCCAGGAAATTGACGGCCGTCTTGAAATCACCTTCAGCGACGGCAGCACCTTCTCCGGCGAGCTGGCGGACCAGGGGTGGTGGGACGCGCTTGTCCTGTGGGCGTCTATGGACGACTACGCTCTCTCCAACAACACCGCCAAGCGGCTCTGCCCGGCAGGCAGCACCCTTCTGTGCCGTTTCTACCGGGACGGCGACCGGGTGTTCACCGTCTTTCATCTGGACGACGGGCGCGTCTGGCTGGGAGAGGGCGATACACAGCTTCTCCGTCTCTACGACCTTATCGACCCGGCGGAGGCCTTCCCCAATCCGCCGATGCCGGGGAGCCCCTGGCTGCTGTGGACCGCCAACGGCCGCAACACCATCCCCATCCGCTTTGACGGGAACGCGGATATCTCCGTCAACACCGGGACGCTGTACCGCCTCGCCGGCGACGGGCAGAGCGGCCAGTCGGTCACTGTCCGCAGCGGGGAGCTGGTCTGCTGGTCCCCCTGCGGCGAGGACGGCAAAATCCCCGACAACGCCGTGCTCCACTATATCCTCCGGGGCGAAAAGACCTATCCCGGCGTGTACCCGGAGGGCGAGAAAGACCCCGCCATCTCCGTGGAGGACATTAAGCTCCGCCCCGTGTCCGGGACCACAGGGGACTATGGCGTCACCTTCGGTCTGTCCATCGACTGGCTGGGGGCTTACAGCAGCAAGGCCCACGCCAGCCGGCTGACCCAGGACCCGGACACCGGGGTGCTGGTGGTCACAACGGAGCAGGGCACAGAGACCGGCGTGGGCCGTGTGTCCGCCGGGTTCACCGTGTCCTGGCATCTCCAGACGGAGGATGCTTCCGCAGGATAGGCAGGCTGGCTGCAGGCGCTATCCCGCTGGGCAGTAAATCCTGTCAGACTTTTCCGAAAAGCAGAGGGGCCGTCCGCCATCGGCGAACGGCCCCTCTGTTCGTTCAGTCAACAATATCCACAGAAACCTTCTGTCCGGTGCGCTGGGCATAGGAGCGGATCAGGGTTCTGATCTCCTTGGCAATGCGGCCCTGACGGCCGATGACCTTCCCCATGTCCTCCGGGGCGACACGCAGCTCCAGCGTCAGCTCCTGCTCGCCCTCGATGTCCGTGACAGAGACGGCGTCAGGGTTGTCTACCAGGCTCCTGGCGATATAGAGCAGCAAGTCCTTCATGCTGTGCCCTCCAACCTCGTCCATTAGAGCACGTCGGCCTTCTTCAGCAGGGCTCGGACGGTATCGGTGGGCTGAGCGCCGGTCTTGATCCACTCCTTGGCGCGCTCGGCGTCAATCTTGATCTCAGCGGGGGAGACGCAGGGGTTGTAGGTGCCGATCTCCTCGATGAACCGGCCGTCGCGGGGATAGCGGCTGTCGGCCACCACCACGCGGTAGAAGGGTGCCTTCTTCGCGCCCATGCGGCGCAGTCTGATCTTAACCATGTCTTTTTCCTCCAAAAATTGATAAAATATTGTTGTTTTTATGATAAATGCAGGCGCATTTATTACCGCAGTTACTTGAGCCGCTTTTTCCGGCCAAAGCCGTGCATCTTGCTCATGCCGCCCATCTTCCCCAGGCCCGGGAGGCTGCCCAGCCCCTTGGGGAACTTTCCTTTGGAGAACTGCTTGGTGAGCTGGAGCATCATCTCGTACTGCTTGAGCAGCCGGTTCACGTCCGCCACCTCCAGACCGCAGCCGGCGGCGACGCGCTTTTTCCGGCTGGCGTTGAGGATGCCGGGGTTGTCCCGCTCCTCGGGGGTCATGGAGCGGATAATGGCCTCCTGGCGGCCGATGAGCCTCTCGTCCACCTGGGCGTTGGCCATCTGCTTGCCCATCTGGCCGGGCATCATGGCGGCGATCTGGCTGAAATCCCCCATGTTCCGCAGCTGGCCCATCTGGTCGAGGTAGTCGGAGAGGGTGAAACGGTTCTTCCGCAGCTTCTCCTCCAGCTCCGCCGCCTTCTTCTCGTCGAAGGTCCGCTCCGCCTTCTCAATGAGGGAGAGCATATCGCCCATGCCCAGAATCCGGCTGGCCATCCGGTCCGGGTGGAACAGCTCGAGCATATCCAGCTTTTCCCCGGTGCCCACGAACTTAATGGGCTTCCCGGTGGCCGCCCGGATGGACAGGGCCGCGCCGCCTCTGGCATCGCCGTCCAGCTTGGTCAGCAGCACGCCGTCGATGCCCAGGGCGTCGTCGAAGGCCGTGGCGGCGTTCACCGCGTCCTGGCCGGTCATGGCGTCCACCACCAGCAGGATCTCGTTGGGACTCACGGCGGCCTTGATCTTCTTGAGCTCCTCCATGAGCTGCTCGTCGATGTGGAGCCGCCCGGCGGTATCCAGCAGCACCGTGTCAAAGCCGTTGTCCCTGGCGTGGCGCACGGCGTGCTGGGCGATCTGGACCGGGTTGACCTGGCCCAGGGCAAAAACCGGGATATCCAGCTGCTCGCCCACCACCTGCAGCTGCTTGATAGCGGCGGGCCGGTACACGTCGCAGGCCACCAGCAGCGGCCGCTTGCCCATCTGGCTGCGGAGATACCCGGCCAGCTTGGCGCCGTTGGTGGTCTTGCCCGCGCCCTGAAGGCCCACCATCATGATGACCGTGGGCGGGTGGGGCGCCATGGCCAGCTTGGCGCTGGCCCCGCCCATGAGCTCGGTGAGCTCCTCGTTGACGATTTTAATGATTTGCTGGGCCGGGGTCAGGCTCTCCAGCACGTCGGAGCCCACAGCCCGCTCGGTGACCTTAGCGACAAAGTCCTTGACCACCTTGTAGCTGACGTCCGCCTCCAGCAGGGCCAGGCGGACCTCCCGCATGGCCTCCCGGACGTCCGCCTCGGTCAGCCGCCCCTTTCCCCGCAGGCGCTTGAACGCCGCGCTCAGTTTTTCAGAAAGGCCCTCGAATGCCATAGGTTCGCTCCCTTTTTAGGTTGTTCATACCTTTTCTTTTGGAAAAAAGAAAAGGTATCGAAAAGAAAATCGACTGTGCTACTCCCGCAGGGCCGCCGCGGCCCGGGCGATGGTATCGGCCAGACGGTCGATGCGCCGGTCCTCGTACTGCCGGTAATTGAGGGTCTTCAGCTGCTCCACCGCGTCCTCGATGGCGTTCAGCTTCTCCCGCATCTGCATGAAGCGCCGGATGAGCCCCGTCTTGTCCTCTACCTCCTGCATCACGCCCTCCGCCCGGACAATCACGTCCCGGACGCCCTGCCGGCTGATGCCGCTGTTCTCCGCAATCTCCGACAGGCTCAGGTCCTCGTTGTAGTAGAGGTCGAAAAACTCCTTCTGTCTCTCTGTCAGGAGCTCCCCGTAAAAATCATACAGCATGGTCATGCGGTAGGTCTGATTTTTCACGGCGCCGTCTCCTTCCTGGGATTCATGTAAAGTGAGTTTGCTTTACAACGGTGACTATCATACCTGATTTCCAGGAAAAAGTCAAGGGGAAAAAAGAAAATCTTCGATGCGAAAAATGGACAAAATCGCAGAGGCCCGCCCCTGCGGATTGCTGCTCCCGGCAAAAAAGCCGGGGAGGACAGGTGTCCTCCCCGGCTGTATGTTTGAGATTTACACCGCCGCTCTGGCGCTCCAGTTCCGTCCGCCTATACGCTCCAGAGCCTTGCAGACCGCGGCCACCACCACGCAGGACACCAGCGCCTCCGGGATGCCCGCCGCATAGGCGGTGCCGATAACCAGCGCGCCAACGCCGCTCAAGTCCACGCCGTAGTAGGAGGAGATAACCTCCGCGCACAGGCCCCACAGCATCCCCAGATAGAATACCGTGTTCAGTCCCGAGCCGATCAGGCCGGTCACGCCGTAGCGCACCACGGAAGCCCGGTCCCCCAGGACCGGGACCCTCTTCAGCCCCGCGTTCAGCAGGCCGGCCAGCCAGCCCATGAGGATCCGGGAGCCCATGCACACCAGGATATAGGCAAAGGGGGAGTGGGCCAGGGCCAGGGTGGCAAAGGGGTCCGCCCCCGGCATGGTCAGCACCTTTACCAGGGCGCTCAGGCCGAAGAACCCGCCCAGGACCGCGCCGGAAACCGGGCCCATCATAGCCGCGCCGATAATGACCGGCATCTGGATCGTCGTGGCCGCGATAGGCCCGATGGACAGATAGCCCAGCGGGGTAAAGGCCAGCAGGAAGATGATTGCCACCAGTATCGCCATGCGTGTGATCTGATGGACCTTGTTGGATGTGTTGCTCATGACTTTTTTCTCCTTTGAGGATTTTTCACCTCGTGCTGTCGTCTCTCAGTATGGGAGTACGGCGCACAAATTATGTATAACAACGGCAAAAAAGCCGTTATTATCGGAAAAAATCCATTTTACAGGACAAAGCCTGTCAGCGCTCCCGCCGCCAGGGCCGGTTGCCCTCGTAGAGCAGGCGCAGCCCCTGGAGCGTCAGGTCCGGGACCAGTGAGACCTCCTCCCGGCAGGCCGCGGTCACCAGCTCCGCCGAGCCCCCGGTGGCGACGGCCCTGGCCCCCGCCATCCCCGGCAGAGCCCGGTACCGCCCGATAAACCCGTCCACCATCATGGCGCAGCCCAGCAGCAGCCCCCGGCGCATGGCGTCGGCGCTGTTGCGGCCCAGGCACTCCTCGCCGCTCCGGCCCAGGGAGATAGACGGCAGCAGGGCGGTGGTCTCCTTCATCAGCTCCGCGCTGGCGCGGATGCCCGGCAGGATGCACCCCCCCAGGTAGGTCCGCTCCCCGTCCACGGCGGCCACCGTGGTCACGGTCCCCGCGTCGATGAGCACCAGGGGCGGGCCATAGAGCTCCAGGGCCGCCAGAGTGTCCGCCACCAGATCGCCCCCCAGCTGGGAGGGGTCGTCGATGCGGATGCGGAACCCCGTCCGGAGCCCGGGGCCCACCCGGACCAGCGGCGCGTCCGTCAAACGGCGGACCGCGCCCTCCAGCAGCCCCGTCAGGGTGGGCACCACGGAGGAGAGAATACAGCCCTCCAGCCTCCGCCGCTCCACCCCCTCCAGCCGGAGGAGGTCATTGAGGATGGCGGCATACTCGTCGGCGCTGCGGCCGATCTGGGCGGAGATTTTGCCCCGCAGCAGGAGCCGTTCCCCCTGAAATACGCCCATGGAGATATTGGAATTTCCGATATCCAGCGCCAGCAGCACCGCGCCACCTCCTTTTCTGCCCCACAATATACCACGCGTGGCCGGAAAAGGCAAGAGGGATTTCACGCGGGCGCTGATTCACTGTCTCCTCCCGCTCAGTATCGTGCTCCTCCAGCCCTGTCCGCTCAGCAGGTTGCCCCGCCGGTGAGATGAAGCTCGGCGTCCAGGATCTGCTGCTTCCGCTGGAGCAGATCGTCCGAGAGAAGCTGGGCCTCCACATTTTCAAAACCCAGGCGCTCGATGGTCTTGGCGAACCGCTCGCCGGTCCTGCCCTGCTCCCGGAACAGCAGAATAGCCTTCTCAATGACGTTCAGGGCCTCGTCCTTGTCGGTGAAGATCTTGCTCAGAGCGCGGCCCTGGGCGGTCTTTTTGCCCCAGCGGCCCCCGATATAGATCTTGAAACCGTAAACACCCTCGCTCAGGGCGTCGAAATGGCACTGGCCCACGCACCGGCCGCAGTTGTTGCACAGGTCCTTGTCGATCTCCAGCACGCCGTCCACTACCTTCGCCGCGCCCATGGGGCAGGTCTTTTCCACGGAGCACTTCTTGCAGCCGTTGCACTCGTCCTCCTCCAGCTGGGGGATGCGCTGGCCGATGATGCCCAGGTCGTTCAAATCCGGCTTGACGCAGTTGTTGGGACAGCCGCCCACGGCAATCTTGAACTTGTGGGGCAGCTTCACCGTGTGGTAGCCCTCGTAGAACCGGTGGTGGATCTCCTCGGCGATGGCGAAGGAGTCCAGCAGGCCGTACTGGCAGGTGGTGCCCTTGCAGGCTACCACAGGCCGCACCAGGGAGCCGGTGCCGCCGGTCTCCAGCCCTGCCTCCCGGATGTAGGCGCGGAAGTCCTCGATCTTGTCGTAAGGGATGCCCTGAACCTCGATGGTCAGGCGGGTGGTGAAGGTGATGTTTCCGTTGCCGAACTTCTCGGCGGCCTCGGCGATGCGCTGGTGCTGGGCGGCGGTAATTTTGCCGTTGACAGTGATGATGCGGCCGGAGAAATTGTCGGTGCCCTTGTTGCTCAGAAAGCCCAGGGCCTTGACCCGCTTCTCCTCGATGGGGCTGACGGTTAACGCTGCCATATGCTGTTCCTCCTCATTGGTTGATGGTTATTCGTCTGTTTCGATCTCGTTGAAGGTGGTTCCGCCCTCCAGGATCTTCGTATTGGTGTAGCCGTAGAACTTCATGCGGTTCTGAGTGAGATAGGCCCGCTTGCCCTTGGCGCAGACCAGCAGGAGCGGGTCGTCCTTCCCCAGCCCCGGGACCTCGCCCTCGATGGCGGTCAGCTCCAGATACTTCTTTCCCTCCAGGGCGGGAGCGGGGGAGCAGTCGATGATCTCCCGGCCCTCCGCCGCCCCTGCGGCGAACTCCGCCGGGGTGACGGAGTCCATGCCGCCGTCCAGCTTGTTGAGCAGCACGTTGACGGCGGCGGCAAAGGGGTGGATGGCGGTGGAGAAGGGCGGCGCGTAGGCGAAGTCCATGGACGCCAGCTGGTCCGCCGTGGCCCCCAGGGAAATGGCGGCGACGCCGATGTCCGTCACCTTGTCCACCGCGCCGGGGCCCAGGACCTGGACGCCCAGGAGCTTCCGGCTGGAGCGGTCGGCGGTGAGCTTGACGATGAAAGTGTCCGCGCCGGGGTAGTAGTGGGCCTTGTCGTCCATCACAGAGAGGGCCGTCACCACGTCATAGCCCTCCGCCCTGGCGGCGGTCTCCGTCAGGCCCGTGCGGCCGGCGTTGAGCCCGCCGGGCAGCTTGGCCACGCCGGTGCCCAGCACGCCGGGATAGGCGATCTCCGCCCCGGCAATATTTTGTGCCAGAATCCGCCCGGCAATGTTAGCGGTGGAGCCCATGGGGGACCAGGCGGGCTTGCCGGTCTGGCGGTTTGTCACCATGGCGCAGTCCCCGGCGGCGTATACGTCGGGCACGCTGGTGCGCAGATACTGGTCTGTGAGGATGGTTCCCTTGACCATCTCAATGCCGGAGCCCTCCAAAAAGGCGGTGTTGGGCCGGATGCCGATGGCCAGCACCAGCGCGTCGGCCTTCATGGCGCGCTTGCTGGTCTGGACCTTCTCCACCTTCCCCTCGCCGGTGACGCCCTCCAGGGACACGCCGGTCATGGGCATGACCCCGGCCTCGGCCATCCGGTTCTCCACGAACTCGCTCATCTCGGGGTCCAGGAAGTTGGGCAGCACATGGGGAGCGAAGTCAATGACGCTGACCTTCACCCCCTGGAGGGCCAGATTCTCCGCCACCTCCAGGCCGATGAAGCCGCCTCCGGCCACCACGGCCCGCTTGATGCCCCCGGCCTCCACCGCCTCCCGCAGGGCGATGGCGTCGTCGGGGGTGCGCATGAAAAAGACGTTTTGCAGCGTCAGGCCCTCAATGGGGGGCACGAAGGGGGACGCGCCGGTGGCGATGACCAGCTTGTCGTAGGGATAAGCGGCGCTCTCTCCGGTGTCCAGATTTTTCGCCGTCACGGTGTGCCCGACAGTGTCTACGGCCACGGCCTCGGTTCGGGTGAGAACCTTCGCCCCGGTGAGCCTGGCGAACTTCTCCGGGGTGTTGACAATGAGCTCGCTCTTCTCCTGGATCACGCCGCCCACGTAGTAGGGCAGGCCGCAGCCGGCATAGGAGATATCCTTCCCCTTGGTGAGAATCGTGACCTCGCTGCTCCGGTCCTCCCGGAGGAGCTTGGCGGCCACCTTGGTGCCGGCGGCGACGCCGCCAAGAATCAAAATCTTCATAGCAGTCTCTCCTTGCTTCATCATTTTTTCTGGAACGGCTTTCCACTTGCCTTCCATTATAGCACTTGCAATCTTATTAGAAAAATGGTATTTTTATATCAAACATATAGGTAAAATCTATCAAGGAGGGCGCATATGACCATACGGCATCTGCGAATTTTTGTGGCGGTGGCGGAGACGGGAAAGATGTCGGCGGCGGCGGAGCGGTGCTTTGTGACCCAGCCCACCGTCAGTCAGGCCATCCGGGAGCTGGAGGACCACTATAAGACGGCGCTGTTCGACCGCCTGAGCAAAAAGCTATATATCACCGAGGCGGGGGAGCAGCTGCTCTCCTACGCCCGGAAGACCCTCAGCCAATTTGATGTGCTGGAGGCCAATATGGCCCAGCTCCAGCGGACGGAGCTGCTGCGGATTGGGGCCACGATCACGGTGGGGGCCTGTCTGCTCTCGTCGGTACTCAACGATCTCAAGCGGCTCCATCCGGAGCTGCGGACCTACGCCTGCGTCGCCAACACCAGCGTGATCGAGAGAAAGCTGCTCTCCTCGGAGCTGGACGTGGGGCTGGTGGAGGGGATTATCGCCAGCCCGGAGCTGACGGCGGTGCCGGTGGCGGACGACTTTCTGGTGCTGGCGGCGGCGAAGGACCACCCCCTGGCCTCCCGCCGGGAGATCCACGTCAGCGAGCTTGCGGACTGGGATTTCGTCATGCGGGAGAAGGGCAGCGGCACCCGGCGGCTGTTTGAGGAGTACCTGGAGAAGCACCATGTCCAGTGCCGCATCGCCTGGGAGGCCACCTGCCTGGACGCCTTCAAGAGCGCAATTCTGTACAACGGGTGCATCTCGGCGGTGTCCGTGCGGCTGGTGGAGCACGAGGTCAGGACGGGGCAGATCCACGTCGTCCGCAGCGCGGAGTCGGACTGGAACAGGAGCTTCTACCTGGTCTGCCACAAGGACAAGCGGCTCACGGCGCCCATCCGGTCGCTCCGGGCGATTATGGACAAATTCCAGAGGCCGGCGTTTCTGGACGGCATGGAGACGGGGACGCTGGTGTGCTGACGCGCCCCCGCAGGCCGTCACGGCGCCGGCCGCGGGTCCGCCGGGGCGGAGCGCAGCCCGTACGCGGTCAGCCTGTCGTAATTTTTCCAGAACAGGTAATAGCCGCCGATGTTGTGCTGTACATCGTCAATGCGCACCCGGTAGCCCTCGTGGCGAACCATGAAGGTCCCCAGAATCCGCTGGGGATTGGCCATGTACATGGCGCACTCCGGATAGAAATAGCCGCTGAGCATCCGGTCCGCCCTGGCGTAGATGGCCTGCAAAAGCGCGTCCAGGTCAAAGCTCTCCGCCGCCATGCCGGCATCAGCCATCCGGTCGTACACCTCGAAGGCCGCCATCAGAAGCTCCAGATAGGTGTGGCTGGCGGTGTCCCGGCAGCGGATCTCCTCCAGATTTTTCCGGGCGTTCTCCAGGGCGAAGGCGTAATAGGCCGGCTCATCCTCCACATACCTGGTGAGCTCGTTCATGCTGTAGGCAACCCAGTGGTCCCGGTACCGGGTGTAGTCGGCGGCGATAAAGCGGTCCGCGGCGGAGCGGGCCGCGTCCAGCCAGCGCTCCTCGCCGGTGAGGCCGTAGAGCCGGCAGAGGGCAAAGGTGGCCTCGCCGTCATAGTATACCGTGCGGTAAGCCTCCTTCCGGGAGAAATCCCCGTTCAGAACATGGTAATACTCCCCGCTGGACTGGTCCAGCATGGTGAGAATCCCCTCCCCCAGGGCCGTGCAGACCTCCCGGTACCTCCCGTCCCGGAACACGTCCATATACTCCGTCATGGCCACCACAGCTATCCCGCAGCCGCCCAGCTTGATCTCGTCGGACTTGGCCTCGTAGAGGTAGGCCCGGCCCGCCTCGTCATAGCGCACCTGGGTGAGCATATAGTCGATGGCGCGCTCAATCTTTTCCGCCAGCGCTTCGTCCGGAGCCATGCGGTACCGGCAAAGCAGGGACCAGATGGCTCCGGCGTGGCGGACAATATTGCAGCCCTCAAGCTCGTTGTCAAACCGCGGGTAAAAGCCGTAGACAAAGGAGCCGTCCTCCTTCACCATATCCGCCAGAAAAGCGGAGGCGTCTATCAGCAGCTCCTCCACACAGGCCCTGTCAATAACCTCCACCCGGCGGCGGCCGCCGTCCGGGCCGTCAGGGATGAGCGCATGGACGGCGCCGTCCTCGCCGCAGAACCAGGCGCGGCACAGAAAGAGCGTATAGGTCTCCGGCAGGGCCTCCAGGGTCTCCCGGCCGGCCCGCTTGAGATAGCTGTTCAGGTAGTTCAGGTTGACGCGGCCGTTTTCGTAGTCGTAAATTTTCGCGCCGTTGAGCTCCGCCTCCAGCAGCGCCGTGCCAAAGGCCCCGTCGAAGGCGAGGCCCCGGTGGAAAAAGGCGTCCCGGGACTGCGTCAGCTCCCGCGCCAGCCGGTCTGCGCCGGCCGTCTCGGAGGCGCAGACCACGTCGGCCTTGACCCAGCGGGGGAAGAGCCCGTCCTCCCGCAAAAACGCCTCCGTCTCCCGGACCGCCGCGGACCACGCGGCCTCCAGCGTCTCCCCGGAGCCGGAGCGGACATCGGCCCGGCGGCTTCCGTCGCACACGGAGAAAAACACCACGCAGCCGGCCTCACCGGCGGGGGCCTCGTCCCGGAGCTCCCAGTCCGCCCGGACCTCCTCCCAGAGGAGGTCCGCCTTTTGCCGGAAAGCACCCTCTCCCCGGGCCTCCGGCCGGCCGCAGCCCGCCAGGAGGGCGGTAAGCAGGGCCAGCAGGGCCGCTGCCAGGCGCGCCCGCATCACAGGGCCTTCTCCGGCCCCTCCGGCTGTCCGCCGCTGCGCAGACTCCGGAAAATCCGCACCAGGACGCAGACGGCGGCGATGGAGAGGATGAACTCCGCCGCAGGCTGCGCATAGGCCAGCCCGTAGAGCGGAACCAGGCGGTCCAGCACGAACAGGGCCGGGATCTCCAGCACGATCTTCCGCAGCAGAGCGAACACCAGGGATTTCCGCCCCATGCCGCAGGCCTGGAACACGCCCACCGCCAGGAAGTCCAGGGACAAAAACGGAAGCCCCAGGCACATCCCCCGCAGGAACCGGGCGCCGTAGGCCACGACCTCCCCGCTCTCAATAAACAGCGTCACCAGAGGACCGGCGGCCAGGAAGTAGCCGAGAGCGACCACCGCCAGGAAGCAGGTGGAGAGCCCGGCGGCCAGCTTGACGGCGTTCTCCATCCGCCTGTGGTCGCCGCTGGCGTAGTTGTAGCTGACCAGGGGCATGAGGCCCTGGGAGAAGCCCTGGGCGATATACATGGGAACCATGTTGATCTTCTGGGCGATGCCCATGGCGGCCACGGCCTTTGAGCCGTAGGCGGCGGTGAAGTTGTTGAGGACGGTCATCCCCGTCACGTTCAGCAGATTCTGAATGGACGCCGGAATGCCCACGGCGCACACCCCCAGGACAATCGCCCTGTCCAGCTTGAAGGCGGAGGGCGCGATGCGCACACAGGTCCTTCCCCGCCGGATATAGAGCAGAACAAAAAAGTATGCGCAGGCGGCGCAGTTGGAGATAAAGGTGGCCAGCCCCGCCCCCGCGGCCCCCATGTCCAGCCCCCAGGGCAGAATGAAAATGGGGTCCAGCACGATATTCAGCAGACAGCCGCTCATGGTGCCGATGCTGGCGTGGAGGGTAGCGCCCTCCGCCCGGACCAGATAGGCCATGACCACGTTGAGGATGGCCGGCGCGGCCCCGCAGCTCACTGTCCAGAGAAGGTAGCCGGCGGTGGCCTCCAGGGTCTCCGCGCCGGCGCCCAGAACCGCCAGCAGCGGTCCCCGGAAAAGCGTGTATCCCAGGGAGAACAGCCCGCCGCACAGCAGCGAGCAGTAGAAGCCGAAGGCAGAGGCGCGGTAGACCGTCTCATAGTCCTTCCGCCCCAGGGCCCGGCTCATCATGCTCGAGGAGCCCACGCCGAAGAGGTTGTTGACAGCGTTGAAGGCCAGCAGCAGCGGCGCGGCCAGGGTAACCGCGGCGTTCTGGATGGGGTCGTCCAGCATCCCCACGAAGTAGGTGTCGGAGAGGTTGTATATCACCATCACCAGGGAGCTGACGATGGTGGGAATCGACAGCGTCAGCACTGCCTTTGGCAGCGGCATCCGTTCAAAAAGCGCCTCTTTGTCCACTGCATCCATTTTTTATCCCGTCCTTTCGGTTGCTTTGCTGATTTTTTATTATAACATAGGCGATGCGGTTTGTCATCAGGAAAAGTGGCCTGCTTCAATTCGCGCTTCAGCTTGCCAAGTACGGAAAAACGGCGGGGCGGGCCGTCCCGCCCCATTCTCAGGAAATCACCGCATAGCAAACCGCCCTGTGCCAGCTTTGGCACAGGGCGGTTTTTTGACATCTTCTCTCAGGCGTTCTCCATGAAGTTTTTCAGCAGCTGCGCCGCCTGGGCGCGGGTAGCCGTCCCCTTCGGGTCGAGCATACCGCCGCCCACGCCGCTCAGGATGCCTTTCTCCACAGCCCAGCACAGCGCCGCCTGGGCGTAGCTGTTGACCTGGTCTGCGTCAGCAAAGTCAAGGTCCTGGCTGCCGGCCTCAGGGCTTCCCGCGTACCGCCAGAGCATGACAACGAACTGCTCCCGCGTGACGCTGTCGTCGGGGCCGAACTGGCCGTCGCCGTAGCCGTCCGTGATTCCGCGCTCCACAGCCCAGGCAACTCCCTCCGCATACCATGCCTCGCTGCTGACGTCGCGGAACGCATCGGTCGCGCCCTGCTCCGCGCTGCCGTCGAGCCTGTAGAGCACGGTGGCCAGCATCCCGCGGCTCATGGCCTCGTCCGGGCTGAAGGTCGTCTCGCCGGTGCCGCTGAACAGTTCGCGGGCGCTGGCAAAGGCCACGGCGTCCGCCGCCCAGCTCTCGGACGAAACGTCAGAGAAGTCCTTGCTGTTGTCCACGATCTCCACGGTGGCGGAGCCGCTCAGGGGAATACTCATCACGCCGTCCGCCGCAACGGATTTCCGGATGGTCTCTCGGGTACCGTCCTCATGGATCAGGACGGCCACGGCGCCGGGACCGGCGTCCTCCGCCGGGACAGTGACGGTCAGGCCTCCGGGGACCTCTTCCACGATCTCATCGTCCACGGCCAGGGTCAGTACCACCGACTGCTCCGTCCTCTCCGCCGCGACGCTGACGGTGCCGCCAGCCTGGCCCAGGGTATCCAGCGCCGCGTTGGAGATGGTCACATCCGCAATGGGGCTGGAGACCGTGAGGGCCGCGTCCGTCTCGCTGCTGAGCTGGCTCACCGTCGAGGACGGGATAAAGACCTCCGTTTTGGTCACATCATCGGTGATCTCCGGTCTGATAACAACGTTCCGGCTCTGGTTCTCCACTGCCTCCCGTACCAGATCGCTGCCGTCCTTGTCGCTGACAACGGTGCTCGCCGTGCCGTCCTGAACAGTAGTCCGGGTCGGAGTGCCGGAGGTACCGGGAGTGCTGAACGTGCTGGGGGTATCCGGCTTGCCGGCCGGAGTGCCGCTCGAGCTGCCGCCGGAAGCCGGTGTCAGGGTCACGGCGATCTTAATCGTAACCGGCTTGTAGTTGGCCGTGTCGTTCGGCGTGAAGATCACATCATACGACTCTCCACTGACAGGTGTGATATTGCCGTCCTTCCATGCAAACTTGCCGTCAGTATTGGTTGCACCGCCGTTCAAGGCAATGTCACTCAGCGTCTGTCCTACAGTGCCGGATGCTGTTGGATAGGTGCTGATGGTCGGATTTGACTTCGCAATCTCCACCTCCACCACCGCGGCGTCTACCCCGGTGTAGTTCACACTGTCCGCTACCTTGTACCAGACGGTGTACT
>JAAWHO010000155.1 GCA_022795905.1 Oscillospiraceae bacterium | reverse complement strand
TGGAGCGGCAGACCGGCCCATGGTTTTGATTCACGCGCCCTGACGGGCAATGGAAGCATGACACTTACTGAAATGGGTTCTCCGTGGGATAGGGCAGGCCCTTGGGCTGATTGTAGGCGATGTCCTGAATCCCCAGGAACTTGAACACCTCGAACAGCGCCTTGCCGTAGTGGCCGAAGGCCACAGCCCCGTGGTGGGGATAGCGCTTCTGGATGAGCACATGGCGGTAAAACCGGCCCATCTCGGGAATGGCGAAGACGCCGATTCCGCCAAAGCTGCCCGTGGCCACCGGAAGCACCTCGCCCTGGGCGATGTAGGACCGGAGCACGCCGTCGCTGTCGCACTGGAGGCGGTAGAAGGTGATGTCGCTGGCGGCGATATCGCCCTCCAGGGTGCCCCGGGTGAAATCAGGCTCACCGCCGTTCTCCAGCAGACGGTTCTGAATGAGCTGGTATTTGACCGCCCGGTCCGCGCAGAGCTTGCAGGCGGGGGTGTTGCCGCAGTGGAAGCCCATGAAGGTGTCCGTGAGGGTGTAATCGAACTTGCCCTTGATCTGCTCCTCCCAAAGCCGGGCGGGGACGGAGTTGTTGATATCCAGCAGGGTCACGGTATCGCCGGAGACGCACATGCCGATGTATTCAGACAGCGCGCCGTAGATGTCCACCTCGCAGGAAACCGGGATGCCCCGGCTCACCAGGCGGGAGTTCACGTAGCAGGGCTCAAAGCCGAACTGGCTGGGGAAGGCGGGCCAGCATTTGTCCGCGAAGGCCACGTACTTCCGGGCCCCCTTGTGCTTCTCCGCCCAGTCCAGGAGGGTCAGCTCAAATTGGGCCATCCGCTCGCCCAGGTCGGGATAGTAGCGGCCCTCGCCCATCTCGGCGGCCATCTCGGCGCAGACCGCCGGGATGCGGGGGTCCCCGGCGTGTTCCCGATAGCTCACCAGCAGGTCCAGCTCGGAGTTCTCCTCCACCTCCACGCCCAGCTCATAGAGGCCCTTGATGGGGGCATTGCAGGCGAAGAAGTCCTGGGGCCGGGGACCGAAGGTGATGATTTTCAGGTTCTTCACGCCGACGACGGCCCGGGCGATGGGGACAAATTCGGCAATCATACCGGCGATGTCCTGGGCGGTGCCCACGGGGCTCCACGGCTTTCAGCATTCCCTGCTCGTTTTCCACCGTGACAGGGCACTCGTACAGCTCGCCGGAACAGGCGGCCTTGACGGCGGCCCGGCGCTTCTCGCTCAGGGCGACGGGAAAACAGTCCCGGGAGACGGCGACGAGGCCCAGCTTTACCTCGGGAATATTGGTCAATTGCATAGAATCTTCCTCCTTTTCAAAGATCGTTTTTGATATCAATGTTTTCACCTGTCAGGCCCACCCAGGCCCCCTGTCCGGCCTCGCCGGAGTCCGGGTGCGCCAGCAGCCACTTGTTTTTCGCCCACAGCCGGTCGTCCTCCATATTCAGCGGCGTGACGGCGGGTTTTTCCTGGTTGGTGCCCCTGGGCAGCGCCACCGCCACCCGGAAGCCCTTCGCCCTGTCCACATGACAGGGTGCGTAATGCAGGGTGGTGGCGTAGACCTCCACCACCGCCCCGGCGGGGACCCGGAAGGCCCGGACATGGGCAGTATCCAGGCGGTCGTCCACAATCTCCTCCTGCTTCGCCAGAAGGAGGATAAAGTCGGACGCGCCAATATTGACCTCGCTGTCCCGGTGGTACTCCAGGCAGTTGAGCCTGGTGTTCCGCCCCCAGCACATGCCGATCTGCACCGGCATACCGCCGTAGGCGTGGTCCTGGAGCCACCGGAAGATACCGCAGCCCTCCAGGGCGGCGATGGACGGCTCATAGGCCGTGCCCTCCTCCGGCAGGGGAATGGCCTCCATGGCCCGGAGCAGCTCCGCCGTGTCATAGCCGGTGAGCACCTGGCCGTAGGCCCGGAAGGAAGGCTCGTAAACAGATTCGATTTTCATGGGAGTTCCTCCTTTAAAGAAGCTGGGGGAACAGCGCCTTGCAGGCGGGGTAGATCTTCTGGAACCGCCGGTAGCGCTCCTCATAGCGGGCGGTCAGCTCCGCCTCCGGCTCCACAGTGCCGGCCACGCGCACCAGGGCGTCCGCCGCCGCCTGGACGGAGGGGAAGCGCCCCGCCGCCACCATGGCCAGCATGGCCCCGCCGTAGCCGGGCCCCTGCTCGGTAGCCGGGATATCCAGGGGAATGCCCAGGACATTAGCCATGATGGTCCGCCAGAGGCCGGACTTGCTGCCCCCGCCGCAGAGCATGGAGCGCGGAATAGCGACGCCCAGGCTTTTCGCCACCTCAAAGCTGTCCCGGATGGCGAAGGCCACGCCTTCCAGCACCGCCTGGAGCAGGTCCGCGCGGGTGGTGTCCATGGTCATGCCCATAAAGCAGCCCCGGGCGTCGGTGTCGTTGATGGGGCTGCGCTCCCCCATGAGATAGGGGAGGAAAAACACGCGGTTCCGCCCCAGCTTTTCGGGAGTGATCGCCTCCTGTTCCCCGGCGTAATCCTGGGTTTTCAGGATATCCTCCATCCACCACTTGTTGCAGCTGGCGGCGGAGAGCATGCAGCCCATGAGATGGTATCCCCCGTCGGCGTGGGCGAAGGAGTGCAGCGCGTTGTGGGGGTCCACGCCGAAGGTTTTGCTGGAGATGAAGATGGTCCCGGAGGTGCCCAGGCTGATGTTGCAGCCCCCGTCCCCTACGGTGCCCGTGCCCACGGCGGCGGCGGCATTGTCCCCCGCCCCGGCGCAGACCACCACAGTCTCCGGCAGGCCCAGGACCTTTGCCATGTCCGGCTTGAGGGTGCCCACGGCCTCGTAGCTCTCGAACACCTTTGCCATCTGGGACTCCCGCAGGCCGCAGAGCTCCAGCATCTCCGGGCTCCAGCGCTTGCGCTCCACGTCGAAGAGGAGCATTCCCGAGGCGTCGGAGACGTCGGTGCAGTGGACGCCGGTGAGGCAGTAGTTGATGTAGTCCTTGGGCAGCATCACCTTGTCGATTCTGGCGAACAGCTCCGGCTCGTTCTTCCGCATCCAGAGGAGCTTAGGGGCCGTGAAGCC
>JAAWHO010000017.1 GCA_022795905.1 Oscillospiraceae bacterium | reverse complement strand
GCTCTCCAGCATATCATTGGTGTAGGCGTCGGTGCCCAGGCCCACGGTGATGCCCTTCTGCATAAGCTGGAGGACAGGGGAGCAGCCCACGGCGTTGCCCATGTTGCTCTCCGGGTTGTTGACGCACATGGTCCCGGTTTCCCTGATAATATCCATCTCGGCGGAATTGACGTGGATGCAGTGGCCCAGGAGGGTCTTTGGGCCCAGGATCCCGTGGTCCTGGAGTCGCTGGACCGGGCGGCGCCCGTAGTTCTGGAGGCTGTCGTAGACGTCGTTCATGCCCTCGGAGACGTGGATATGGAAGCCTGTGCGGCCGCTGTTGGCCGCCGCCATCCTCTCAAAGGTCCGGTCGCTGATGGTGAACAGGGCATGGCCGCCGAACATGGCCGCCAGCATATCGCTGGGGTTTTTCTCGCAGAAATCCAGCCAGTCCTTGTTCTCCTGGACGGCCTGCTCCGACTTCTCCTGGCCGTCCCGGTCGCTGACCTCGTAGCACAGGCAGGAGCGGATGCCGAACTGCTTCGCGCTCTCGGCAATCTGGAACAGGGAGCTGGGGATCTCGCCAAAGGAGGCGTGGTGGTCAAAGATGGTGGTGACGCCCTGCTTGATGCAGTCCAGGTACAGGGCGTCGGCGCTGGCCCTGGTGCCCTTGAGGGTCAGGCGGCGGTCGATAGCCCACCACTGGCCGTCCAGGACCTCGTAGAAGCTGGTAGGGGCGAAGCCGTCAATACTGAGCCCCCGGGCCAGGGCGGAATAGATGTGGGTGTGGGCGTTGATGAGGCCGGGCATAATGACGCCGCCCTTTGCGTCCACAAATTCCGCGCCGGGGTACTTGGATTTCAGGTCTGCGGTGGAGCCTGTGTCAATGATCCGCGTGCCCTCAATGGCGACGCCGCCGTCCGCCAGGTAGGGGAGGGAAGGGTCCCGGGTGATGAGCCTTCCGTTGGCAAGGATGTACATACTGCATTCCTCCTTAATCTGTAATCTGCATTGGCGCACCGAATAAAAAATGTTCCAAACCTTTCGGTTTGAAACACTCAAGCGCAGGCCGGAGTGATAGTTGCAGCCCGTGCGCACAGCACTTCGTTACAGCTACCACATTTCAAATTGTAAGAGTAGTATATCATACCGGCGGCGGGATTACAATTCACCCTTTGCACAAAATCCCGAAAAAATTTTGTATATCCTGCACAACAGAATTGCCCCAGGCGCCAGCAGACCGCAAAAAAGTATAAATTCTTCCAGTTCCTCAGGGAGCTTCCTTTTTTTGTAATTGATGATTTTATCCATTTTTGTCGAAAAACGCAAAAAAGCGCCCACCATGCGGCAGGCGGCTTTTCCGCGGGGGAAGTTACTCAGCGGTCACATCCACAGCGCGAAGCTTGCTGGGGTTCTTGGGATCGGGCTCCACATCGTAGGTCACCTTCTGGCCCTCGTTCAAGGAGCGATAGCCGGTGCCCTGAATGGCGGAAAAATGGACAAATACGTCGTCGCCGCCCTCGTCGTTGGAGATGAAGCCGTAGCCCTTCTCCGCGTTGAACCACTTGACAGTGCCATGATTCATGATGATTACCTCCAAATTTCCTGTGCAAATAGAAAAGCAGGCTGCAAATCAAAATGGAAATTGATTTACAAAACCTGCCGTAATCAATTTGTACATTTAGAATTCCTCTATACTATATCAGGTGCTGGTCAAAAAGTCAAGGAAAAGATAGCGAGTTTTTTCTCCTTTTCACCCTTGGGCAAAAATGCCGAAACGGGGCTTCCCCTCCGGTCCCTGTCCGGAGAGGAGGATGCCCTCCGGGCGGCGGTCCGCGGCCAGCGAGATTGTCTCCCCCAGACGGCATTCCCGAGAGTAGGTGACCCGAAGCTCCGGAAAGAAGGCCGGGCAGTCCCCCGCTTCCCACAGCAGAGCCAGGGCCCGGCGGACATAGCGGGTGTTGTTCATGTGGCCGTTGACGTCCAGGTCCGCCTCCTCCACCGTGAAGGAACCCGCCGGGGCGCCGCCCCGCAGGGGAGGCACCTTGGCCGGGAGCTTCTGTCCCTCCTCCAGGGCCAGGCCCTCCGGCATAGGGATGCGGGAGATGGGGACCAGCTTCCGCGCCTGGGCGTCCACCAGAACCCACAGCTCCAGGCTCTCGCCGCTTTCCCCGATCTGGTGGGCCCGCCAGGTGCCCCAGCCCTCCAGCTGGGAAACCCAGGTCCGGATACGGAGGGGCTCTCCGGGCGCCGGCGGCCCGGGAACCCGGTACCAGCTCCGGCTGAGCATCCAGACACAGCCGTACCGGGCTAAAATCTGGTCGTGGTCGATGCCCAGGCGGACGGAGTGGGCCGTGGCCGCGTCCTCCAGCAGGCGCAGAAGGCCGTCCTCGGTGCAGTCCTCCGCCTGGGGGAAATAGGTTTTTTCAAAAATATCCATGGTGTTCTCATTCTCCGCTTACGATTTTCAGAAGCTCCTCCTCCGCCGTCCGCTCCGTTATATTCCACCGGCACAGGGCGTACAGGCTCTGAGGCAGGCCCCGGACCAGCACGTTCCGGCTGTCGGTGCGGATGGACAGGGTCACCGGGATGCCCGCCTGGTGGATGAGCACCTCCGTCAGGTCATTGTAGTACCCGCCGGGGTAGGCCAGGGCGCAGAAGCCCTCTCCCAGCTCCGCCTCCCGTTCCTGAGCGTACCGCTCCAAGTCCGCCTCCAGCACGGCGGCGTAGTCCGCCTCGCTCTCCCCCTCCAGGGGCAGGGCGGAGGTCCGGATCTGATTCCCGCTCTCAAAGGGCTCCCACTGGTGGAGGTCGTAGGTGTGGGACTGGATGTCGATGACGCCGGAGGCTTCCATTTCCCGGGCCTCCTCCCAGCCGAAGTGGGGGGTGATGGGGAAGTCCGTCTCCTTATAGAACTCCCTGTGCCCCACGGAGGCCCCGATGGCGAAGATGGTCGCCTTCATGCCGTACTTCTCCAGGACGGGCCAGGCATACTCATAGTTGCTCAGGTAGCCGTCGTCCAGGGTGATGCACACCGGCTTGGCCGGCAGGGTGCCTCCCTGGCAGACGTAGTCGATCATCTCCTGGAAGGTAACGGCGGTATACCCCTGCTCCGCCAGGGCGCGGATGTGGGCTTCAAAGGTTTCCGGCGTCACCACCGTGTCGCTGGTGACATCCCCGTCGATATGGTGGTAGAGGAGGATGGGCACGTCGGCGGTGTAGCTGGCCGGGTCAGAGGCCGGCGGGTAGGCGAAGAGCTCGTCGAGATAGGCCGCGCAGTTTCTGGCGGTCACGTAGGCGCCGAAATCCTCCGGGTGGTAGGTCCCGCCGCTGCCGAAAATCTTGGACAGCACCATGCTGCCCACGGTATTGCGGAAGTGGGTGGCGTCATAGAAGTACCGGCTGTCGTAGGAGATGGGGGTGAGACTGAAATCCCAGTAGCTCACCACCTCCGCCAGCTTGCTCTTGTACTCCCGCAGGCTCTCCCGGCTGTACACGTCCCACTGGCCGATATAGACAGGGGAGGCGATGACGATGAGCTCCGTGCCCTTCTCCGCGCACATATCCCGGATCTCCGCCACGGACTGGACGCACTGGTCGATATAGGGCAGCTGGGCGCTGTCCGGGGAGACCCAGAAGTCCCCGCCGTGGGCGGCCTGGTAGACCGCCGGGTCGCCGATCTTCTCCACATCCCGCACCCGCTTGTCGTAGCACCCGGAGGGAACATCAAAGACGTCAAAGACCTGGGGCAGCTCCGTGTCCTGGAAGCGGGCGGCCAGCTTATCCGCAGCGTAGCGCGGGTTGGAGAAGGCGTAGCGCAGGTAGAACAGAGGAAGGCTCTCTCCGCTGGCCAGGGCGTGCATCTTGTCGTTGAGGCTGTCCTGGCCGGTGTCGTAGGTGTTGGCCTCGTTGATGCCCAGGTTCAGCACCAGGTAGCGGACCTCGTAGCGCTCCAAAAGGTACGCCGCGAAATCCCGGTAGTCCTTGGTGTCGCAGCCATAGACAAAGAGGTTGTAAAAGCTGGCGTCCAGATACTCGTTGAGCTCCGCCGTGCTGTAGGAGGCGGCGGAGGAGGAGCCGATGATATAGGAGTCAAACTCCTCGTGATGCTCCTCCAGCCAGGCCAGCTTGGCCACCCGGGGGTTGTTGGTTTCGTTGTAGCTGTACCAGTCCAGAATCGGGTCCCCGAACACGCCGAAGGGGTCCGCCAGGATATTGAACCCGGCGCAGACCCCCAGGGCCAGCGCCACGGTCAGGGCCAGCATGATGAGCCACTTTTTAGAGGACATAGGCACCCCCCTAGACATTCTCGTACACATACATGATGGCGGTGTAATCCGTGTTCAGATACACGCAGGCCACCAGCAGCAGCACGGCGGCAAACAGCACCCCGAACTGGACTGCCGGGGACTGCTTCTCCAGAGTTTTTCGGATGGGCATCCCCCGCTCCTGGAGGATGCTGACCGCCAGCAGCACGGCGGCGGCGATCCCCAGCCGCAGCCAGTCCCAGCCGGTAAGGCCGAAGCAGGTAAAAATTCCGCCTCCCGCCGGGCCAAAGTGCCGCACCGTCCGCCACAGCATCCCCAGGGCCTGCCGCAGGCTGTCCGCCCGGGAGAAGTAGCGTCCGATAATCACCAGCAGCAGGGTCCGCAGCGTCTGAAACGCCCGGAACCACCACTTGTCTTCCCCAAGGCCCAGGCGCTCGTTGGCCCTCGACAGCAGGGGGCCGCAGAGCATGGCCAGGGACATGAGCCCGCCGTTCCAAAGGCCATAGGCGATATTGCTGAATCCCGGTCCCTGCCAGATACCCACCGCCAGAAAGACAATCAGGGTGGACAGGCAGGGCCCCGTCAGCTTGCCCAGGTGGGGGCCCAAGGCGCTCTTTACCTTTTTCCCCAGCCGGTTCATGGGGCCGGAGAGGGCCAGGGGGTAGAAGAGATAGTCCTTCATCCACTCCCCCAGGGAGATGTGCCAGCGCCGCCAGAACTCATCCACGCTCCGGGCGAAGTAGGGCCGGCGGAAGTTCTCCGCCATCTCCACGCCGAAGAGCTGGGACGCCCCCCGGACCAGGTCCGTGCCGCCGGAGAAGTCGCAGTAGAGCTGGAGACAGTACAGCGCCGCCCCCAGAAACAGCACCGCGCCGGGATATTGGGTGTAATTGCCGTAGATTTCCCCCACCGCGCCGGCCAGGGGGTCGGCGATGAACACCTTTTTCAGCATCCCCCAGAGCATGAGCTGAATGCCGTACTTGATGTTGTCCGCGCTGAAGTCGCTGCCCGCCAGGAGCTGGGGGAGGAGCCTGTCGTAGCGGTTGATAGGTCCCTGGACCATCTGGGGAAACCAGGAGACAAAGAGGGCGTATTTCAGCAGGTTCCGTTCCGCGGATACCCGGCCCCGGTAGACGTCAATGAGGTAGCCGGAGGTCTGGAACACATAAAAGGATATCCCCAGGGGAAGCAGCAGGTTCAGGGGCCGGAAATTTGTCTCGATGCCCAGCAGTCCCGCCAGCACGCCGGCCGTGCCCATCCAGGCGTTCAAATACTTGAAAAGGGCCAGGGTGGCAAAATTCAGCACCAATGCCGCCGTCAGGACCAGCCTGCGGCGGCGCTTGCCGTGCTTCTTGATGCCGGAGCGGTCCACCCGCTCGATATCCAGCTCCGCCCGTTCCCGGCGGTGGAGGGCGGCGAGGGCCTGGGCCGCGCCGTAGGTGAGGAGGATAGTAAAGAGCAGGCAGCAGGCCGCCCGGAGACTGTATGCCAGATAGAAGTACGCGCTGGCGGCCAGCAGCACCAGATACCGGACCCGCTTCGGCACAAGATAGCAGGCGCATACCGAAACGAGAAGAAACAGCAGGAAGGCCGCGCTGTTAATCGACATCGCCTACTCCGCCTGGAGGCGCTGGACCAGGGCCCAGATGGCCTCCGCAGAGTTAAAGTTTTCCGGGACCAGGTCCTCGGCAGTGATGGTGATGGAGAAGGCGTCGTTGATCTCGCCCACCAGCATGACGATATCCAGGGAATCCAGAATGCCGTCGTCGATCAATGCCTTTTCCCCGGCAAAGTCAATGGAGGGGCAGTTCTCCTCCAGCAGCTGCATCAGTTTATCCATGTATGGCCTCCTATTGGATATATGTTTGCCGCAGGGCGGCGCGGTCAATCTTTCCCGTTCGGTTCTCCGGCAGCTTCTCGAAGTAGTAGAGCCGGGAGGGCACCATAAACCGGGGCAGGGCGGCCTTTAAGGCCATGATGACCTCCCGGTCCATCTTTTCAGGCCCCTGGTAAAAAAGGCACAGCTGCTCCCTCCCGTGGTCGTAGAGACAGCAGGCCGACGTCACGCCGCCGATGGCGTTGGCGGCGACCTCGATTTCCCCCAGCTCGATGCGGAAGCCCATGTGCTTGACCTGGGAGTCCGCGCGGCCTAAAAACATCAGCTCCCCCCGGTCGTTCCAGGCCCCCAGGTCCCCGGTCCGGTAGATCCTCTCCGGCCAGAAGGTCTGGGCGGGGTTCTGGCAGAAGGCGGCGGCGGTGCGCTCCTTGTTCCGGTAGTACCCCAGGGCCAGGCAGGTGCCGGTCACGCAGATTTCCCCCGTCCGCCCCGGTTCCGTTACAGGCTCCTCCCCGTCCAGAAGCAGGATCCCCGTGTTGCGGAAGGGCTTCCCAATAGGGATGGCGTCCGTATCCGCGAAGGGGCGGTCGATTTCATAGTAGGTGCAGTTGCAGGTGATCTCCGTGGGCCCGTAGAGGTTGACAAAACGCGCCTCCGGCAGGTGGTTCATCCAATCGTTGAGTACCTTGCAGGGCAGAGCCTCGCCGGAGAACATCACCAGCTTCAGATGCCGGGGCAGAATGACGTCAAAGGTTTTCAGGGCGGAGAGGATCTTCATCGCCGATACCGACCAGATGACTGTGTTGACGCGCCGCTCCTCCATCCGCTCAATAAGCCGCTTGGGCATAGAGAAAAGGGCTTTCTCCAAAATCTCCACAGTACCGCCGTTTTTTGCTGCCAGGAAAATATCCTTCACCGACACGTCAAAGTCAAAGGGGGCCTGGTTTCCGTAAATGTTGTCCGGCCCCAGGCCAAAGGCGCCGGTAAACTGCTCCGCCATGTCGATAACCGACCGGTGGCTCACCAGCACGCCCTTGGGCACGCCGGTGGACCCGGAGGTAAAAATGCAGTAGAGGGGGTCCGTGTCCAGGGCTTCCGCCCAAAGGCGCTCCGGCAGAGCCTCCTCCGCCCCTGCGGCCAAGGCCTCCAGGGAAACCGTCTCCGCCTCCCCGAAGGGCAGGGGGCGGGTGTCCTCCTGGGTGGTGATGACCAGCCGGGGGGCCATCGTCTCAAAAATATCCCTCAGCCGCTGGTCCGGCAGAGCGGGGTCAATGGGAACGTAAAAGTTCCCGCTGGCGGCGACAGCCCAAAAGGCCGCCGGGCTGCCCGCGTTCCTGCCGATGCAGACAAAGACAGGCTGGCGGCGCTTCCCGCCCAGCTTTTTTGCAATCACTCCGCCGGCACGGCAGGCCGTATCCCAAAGCCGGCGGTACGTCAGGGCAGACCCCGCGTCGGCAAAGGCCGTTTTCTCCGGATACCGGGCGGCAGCGGACCGCAGGTAGGAGATAACATTGTAAATCATAGCAAATCCTCAGCAGAAAGCGAAACAGCGTTTCGCGCAAAGTCTTTTTTGATTCCTTTTCTTTCAATGATAGGGACGCTGATTTGACCTTAGTCAATGCTGTGTAAGGGATGCCTATAGCTTTCTAATCGGAAAAAGCATATAGTTTTTCCCCGTCTGTGGAAAAGTAAAATCTTGAGCCGCCCCCACCAATGGGATGGCATTTTCTTTCAGATAGCTTATCGCCCTTGGAAAGGTATCCTCATTTTCATATTCCACACAAATATATTCATAGCCGGGGACAGTCCACCTTGTCCACCCGCTGGGAGCCTCCGCGCTGTCATAGCATTCCACTCCGGCAAGGTAAAGCCCTCTGCTGAAGTCCTCCCACGGGTTGAAGGAATGTGAGAAGTCAGACATAGCTCCCCATATACCAACCGGGCTTCCATTCGCGTCTTTTTTTGCTAAATGCCGAACTTCTTCAAAACGGGAATTGGCATCAGCCCATAATCTTTGAATAAAGCCGTCCCCGTCTGAAGTAGATCCCTCTTTTCCTATGACAACAAAAGACTCTTTTATACATTTTTCGATTTTCATATTTCCTCCGAGAAAAAGGCTGCACAACCTCATCCATTGGTGGGCATATGGAAATGGCACATCCCGATTCCAAGGGCCCCCGGCCCGGTGTGACAGCAGATGGAGAGGGCCAGCGGCGCGTGGACAATGGAAAGGCCGGGAAAGGCGGCGGCAACCTCCTCCAGCCAGCTGTCCCGGACGGCGTCGGGGACGTCGGAGTAGGAAACCATCAGCTGCATCTCGCCCCACCGGCAGAAATCCCGGAAAAGGCCCCTGGCGTCCGTAAGCATGGCGTCTATCATGACCTTTCGGGCGGCCTTCATGCCCCGGACCTTCTTAAAGGGCACCAGCTTCTCCCCGGAAATCTGAAGAACAGGCTTAATCTGGAGCACAGTGCCCACCAGGGATTCCGTGCTGGAGAGCCGCCCGCCCTTGCGCAGGTACTCCAGGGTGTCCACGGCGATATAAATGCTGGCATAATAGGCGTCGGCCTCCAGGGCTTCCAGAATCTCCAGGGCCGTCCGGCCCTCCCGGGCCAGGCTCACCGCGTCGTAGACGGACTGGCGCTGGGTGACGGAGATGCGGTGGTTGTCCACCACCTGGACCCGCCCGTTGTAGGCGCTGGCCAGGGCCTTCGCCGTGACGCAGGAGCCGGAGAGCCCGCTGGACATGGGAATATAGACTACGCCCTCATGGCTGCGCAGGAGGTCCTCCCAGGCGAGGATAAGGTTGCCGGGCTCCACCTGGGAGGTGGAGACGTCGGCCCCGCCCTGGAGGAGCTGGAAAAACCGCTCCCTGGGTAAATCAATTCCCTCGTGGTAGGTCCTGCCGTCCACGATAAACGGCATAGGCGCCAGGGTAACGCCCAGGCGATCGGCCTCCTCTACGGTCATGCCGCTGTTGGTGTCAGTCATAATTGCAGTTGCCATTCCAAACGCTCCTCATACGGCGGGCCCGGGGGCAGCCGCCGGAAATTTCTGAGTATTTTTATGATTATAACACCCTTCCCCCGCTTCGTCAAACGGTTTTCAGCGAAAGGCAGAGCTGCCGGATATATTCCGGCGTCGTGCCGCAGCATCCGCCCAGGATCTGAGCTCCGGCATCATGCAGGCAGACCATATGCCGGGCGAAGTCCTCCGGCCCCATGCTGTAAACGGCCTCCCCCGTCTCCGTCATAGCCGGCAGGCCGGCGTTGGGCTTGGCGATGACGGGCACCGACGCGGCCTCTGCCATGCTTCGGACCACCGACTCCAGCTGGTCCGGGCCCACGGAGCAGTTGATGCCCACCGCCGCCGCGCCCATCTCCTGGAGCGTGACCAGGGCGTCCACGGCGCTGCCGCCGAAGAGGAGGGAGCCGTCCGCCTCCACCGTCACAGAGCACATCACGGGGAGCTCGCACACCGCCTGGGCCGCGTCCAGAGCGGCCGCCGTCTCGTCCACGGACAGCATCGTCTCCGCCCCCAGCAGGTCCACGCCGGCCCTGACGGCGGCCTCGATCTGCTGGCAGTAGACGTCGTAGGCCTCCTGATAGCTCCTGGGCCCCAGGGGCTCCAGGGGCTGTCCCAGGGTGGACAGGTCCGCCGCCACCAGGCACCGGTCTCCCACGGCCTCCTTCGTAAGCGCCACCAGCTGCCGGGTCAGCTCCTCCAGACGTCCCGCCAGGCCGAAGCCCGCCAGGGCGATCCGGTTGGCGGAAAAGGTGGGCGCGAACACGATATGGCTGCCGGCATCGGCATAGCCCCGCTGGAGCTCGATTATCACCTGGGGATGCTCCAGAACCCACAGCTCCGGGGATACCCCCACAGGCATTCCCGCCGCCCGGAGGTTGGAGCCGGTAGCCCCGTCCAGGATGACGGGCCCCTTTGCCGCTAAGGCCCGGAATTCTTCCTTGGTCATCAATATTGCCCCCCTTTTTTTGTATTCCGGGCCATTCTACCACTTCCGCGCGGAGAATACAAGCCGGAACTCTTGCAATCCCATGAGAAAGGTGCTATATTTATGTCAAATCTTTCACAAAGAGAGGACAGCCTATGGATTTGCAAACCCTGCGGGCGAAGCTGGACGAGGCCCGCTATATCTGCGGCGAGGACGTAGCCACCACCCTGCTGGTGGCGCTGAAGCTGGGGCGGCCCCTGCTCATCGAGGGCGCCGCCGGCGTGGGCAAGACGGAAATTGCCAAGGTCATGGCCGGAGTCCTGGACCGGGAGCTGGTCCGCCTCCAGTGCTACGAGGGCCTGGACGAGGGCAAAGCCCTCTACGAGTGGAACTACCAGAAGCAGCTGCTGGCCATTCAGATCGACCGGGACCGGCGGGATTCGGCGGAGCTGGCAAAATCCCTCTTCAGCGACGGCTACCTCCTGGAGCGGCCCCTGCTGAAGTCCATCCGGTCGGAAAAGCCGGTGGTCCTGCTCATCGACGAGATCGACAAGGCGGACGAGGAGTTCGAGGCGTTCCTGCTGGAGCTTTTATCGGAGATGCAGGTTTCCATCCCGGAAATCGGTACCCTCCGGGCGAAAAGCGTGCCCTTCGTGGTGCTCACCTCCAACCGCTCCCGGCCCCTGGGCGAAGCCCTGCGGCGGCGGTGCGCCTACCTCTATCTACAGTACCCGGACCTGGAGAAGGAGATCGCCATCATCCGGGCCAAGCTGCCCAACGCCAACGAGCATCTGGCCGTTCAGGTGGCGGAGGCGGTGAAGCGCCTGCGGGAGAATGACGCCATTCTCAAAAAGCCCTCCATCGCCGAGACCCTGGACTGGGTATCCGCCCTGGAGGCCCTGGACATCAGCGACCTGACGGCGGAGGCCATGGAGCGGACAAAGGGCTTTGTGCTGAAAAACAGCGAGGACCTGGGGCAGCTGACCCAGGCTCCCGCCCACCAGTGCGGCTGCGGCGGAGAGGGGGGCGGCTGCGGTCACCACCATCACCACGGAGGGGACGGCCAGTGACGGAGCGGTTTGTCTACCTGGAGAAGCTGACGGAGTTCTCCGCCATCCTCCGGGAGGAGGGCCTGCGCGTAGGGCCCGGGGAGACGGCGGACGCCTGCGCGGTGCTGACGGAGCTGGGCCTGGAGGACCGGGGGACGGTGAAGGCGGCGCTGTGCGCCGTGTACGCCAAGAGCAGCGCGGAGCAGGCGGCCTTCCGCCAGGCCTTTGAGAACTTCTTTGTCAGCCAGGACAGGAAAGAGTCCCTTATGAAGCAGCGCCGCCAGGAGGCCGAGGAGCTCTCCCGCCGCCGGGCGGAGGCGGAGCAGGAGCTTCAGTACAACGGAAAACCCATGGACCTGCGGGACGAGCTGCGGGAGGTCTATGTCCGGATGCCCGAGGACAAGCGGGCCTACCTCCGGGATTTGATGGAGAAGACCAAGGGCAACATCGAGCGCAACCCCCAGCTCTACAGCAGCTTCATCCACTCGGTGTTCGCCAAGTACCTGATGGAGCAGCAGATGATGATGGAGGACGCCGCCGTGGGCGGGGACGAGGTGGACCCGGAGTTCGCCCTGCTCTACCGGGACATCTCCCAGTTCAAGGAGGCAGAAATTCCCCGGGCCACGGCCCTGGTGGCCCAGCTGACGGCCCAGATGAACGCTCAGCTGAGCCAGCGCAGGCAGAGCCAGGGGCACAGCGGGAAGCTGGATTTCAAGCGCACTATCCGCAGGGGGCTGGAGACCGGGGGCGTGCCCTGCCGGCTGGCCTTCCGGAAAAAGCGGAAGAGACGGCGGCGGCTGGTGCTGCTGTGCGACGTGTCCAGCTCCATGCTCCAGTTCTCAGAATTCGCCCTGCGGTTCATCCAGTCCCTGTCGGCGGTATCGGACTTCTCCCGGACCTTCCTCTTCTCCGAGGGGGTGCGGGAGGTGGACGCTTTCTCCATGCAGAGCATGGAGGCGTTCCGGGGCTATGTGCGCTCCTGTGGCCTCTACGGCAAGGGGACGGATTTGGGCACGGCCCTGGAAACGCTGTGCGCCCTGCGGCCCGCGCCCCTGGGGCCGGGGGTTACGCTGCTGATTCTGTCGGACACCAAGACCATTGATTTGCCCCGCGCCGCCCGGGCGCTGGCGGAGGCCAAGCGGCAGGCCGGGCGGGTTTTGTGGCTCAACCCCATCCCCGAGGGCAAGTGGCCCTACGTGGGGAGCATCCAGACCATCTCCATGCTGTGCAAAATGCTGCCCTGCGCCACCCTCAACGATTTGGCCAGAGCCTGCCGGGGTGCGGTGGGGCTGTGAATGCGGAAAGAAGCGGCGGAGCTTTTTAGCTCCGCCGCTTCCCTGTTTCTCCGGAACGCGCTAACGCCCCCTATGCTTTTTCCTTCGCTTCTCCTGGCGGAGCTGGTACCGGCGCTCCTCCTCGGCCTCCCGCTGCTCTCTCGACAGGGCCTGCCGGTCTGTCCTGCTCTGCTCCCGCTGGAGCTGGAGGGCCTGCTGGGCCTTGGTGCCGATGCCTGCCGGCTGTGTCTGGCGGCGGGCCAGGCGCTGGGCCCGTTTGGGGCTGACGCTGCGGTCCTCCCCGGGCGCTGCCTCCAGGGCCGGGCTGAACGCCAGCCGGTGGTACTGCTCCAGCACCAGGGCGTAGACCTCGGCGTCCCGGGGCTCCGCCCCGAAGGTGTGTTTGCAGGCCTCATACCGGCCTCCGCTCTCCCGCTCAAAGAGGCCCACCCAGAAGGGCGGGTCAAAGAGTACGGTCAGGCGCGCTTTTGCGGTGTCCATTGAAAGCTTCCTCCTTAAAATGGTTTCCGCGGAGAACGGACAACCAAGGAGGCAGGTTACTGACAGCAAAGGCTGCTCCCGGACTACCGACCGGGACGTGTTTTTATCCCCGCAGGGAAAATCGTAGCAGAAATTTCCTCGTCCGTCAACAGCGCGCCGGGAACCGGGAGAAAATTTTACAGCATATTCTCGCTGATGAGCCTGCAAATCTCGGTGACATTGGCGTTGGAGCTGAACTCGAAGGTCACCTGGCCCAGGCCGCTGAACCAGAGCTGGAGCTCGCTGTCCATGTCGAACACCCCGGCGGTCTCAATGGAAAAGGCCTGGATGCGCTTGTAGGGCAGAATGGTGAAGTCCTTCTTCTTTCCGATAACCCCCTGGACATTGATGGCGAAAATGCGCCTGTTGGTAAAGACCACCCCGTCCCGGACGGTCTGGAAGGCCTGGACAATGTACTCCCCCTGGACAAACATGGGGGCCAGGGTAGAGGCGAAGGTCTTCCCTTCCACAGCCCGCAGCTTTAGAAATTTGGCATTTTCAAAGTCAATCATCTGCTCGTCTCCTTTCATATCCGTCCGGCCCTTCAGCCGATGTCCCCCCTCCGAATGGCGTCCGCCAGCTCCTTGGCGTAGTATGTAATCAGCATATCCGCCCCCGCCCGGAATACCGACAGGGCGCTCTCGCACATCACCCGGTGCTCGTCCACCAGCCCGGCCCTGGCGGCGGCTTTTATCATGGCATACTCCCCGGACACCGAATAGGCGCACAGGGGCAGGTCAAACCGGTCCCGGCACTCCCGGATGACATCCAGGTAGCTCAGCGCCGGCTTGACCATCAGGATATCGGCCCCCTCCCGGATGTCCAGCTCGCATTCCCGCAGGGCCTCCCGGCGGTTGTGTGGGTCCATCTGGTACCCCCGCCGGTCCCCAAAGGCCGGGGCGGACCCGGCGGCGGCCCGGAAGGGCCCGTAGAAGGCCGAGGCGTACTTGGCGGAATAGGCCATGATGGGGATATTCTGGAGTCCGGCTCCGTCCAGGGCGGCCCGGATAGCCGCCACCCGCCCGTCCATCATGTCCGAGGGGGCTACCATGTCCGCCCCGGCGGCGGCGTGGCTGAGGGCGGTCTTGGCCAGCAGCTCCAGGGTCTTGTCATTGTCCACCTCCTGGCCGTCCAGCAGGCCGCAGTGGCCGTGGCTGGTGTACTCGCACAGGCACACATCGGTGATGACATAGAAGTCGGGGTACTTGACCTTGATGATCCGGATGGCCTCCTGGATCACGCCCCGCTGAGCCCAGGCGGAGGAGCCGCAGGCGTCCTTTTCCCTGGGCAGGCCGAAGAGGATGCACCGCCCCACCCCGTGGGTCAGGCACTCCTCCACCGCCTGGCACACGCTGTCCAGGCCGTAGTGGTTCTGCCCGGGCAGGCTCTCGATGGGGCGCACGCCGGTCAGAGCTTCGTCGATAAAAATGGGGTAGATCAGGGCGTCCGGGCTCACCCGTGTTTCCCGGCACATACGGCGTACCGCGTCGCTGCGCCGCAGGCGGCGGGGGCGGTGAATGAAATCCATAGGGCAAAGTCCTCCTTTGATATTGTTACATGACGTGCAGGTCGTGAAATTCCAGGGTCATGGAGGTTTCCGACAGTTTTCGCAAATAAAAAATTCCGGTGAGGTCGCTCATTTCCCCGTTCAAGGGGATGTTGAAATAGCGGACCATCCCAAGCGTCTCCGGGCAGGTCTTCGGTGTGAAGCGGCAGATGTCAACGCTCCGCAGGATCCGCTCCCGGCAGGGACTGCCGCGAAGGGAGGTAACCTTGTAGTCCGCCCGGCCAAATACCCGCGCGGCTTCCTCCCTGGTATAGCCGGGACAGCCATAGCCGTAGACGGCGGACGCCAGAAGCGCGGGCGTCCATTGCTGCTCCGGGTCGGGCGGGAGCAGGGCAAGGGCTTCCTCGTATTTTTCGCAGGCCAGCAGCTCTGTCCATTCTTCCAGGAGCGCAAGAATTGCGCTGTCCTCCGCAGCGGTGGGAAGCGTTTTCAAGTCCCAGTTCCTCCTATAATATAAAATGAACGGCAGCAGATGTCAGATGACAGAGGGTAAAGGCGGAAACAGCCAGCACCGCGACAAAATTCCTCCGGTCAATGGTGAAAAAGGCGAAAGCCAGGCACGGCGGAAGTGTCAGCAGCACAATTACCGGCGGACCGGTAAATGCCATATAGTACCAGGCCCATCCGGCATAGTAGAGCAGGACGCAGCCCCCGGCGGCAAAAATCAGCGGCGTCAGCCGCAGCGGCCCGCGCTCCCTGTTCACGAGCAGGCAGAGCGCGGCAGCCATCAAAATCTGGAAAACGGAAGCGGCACTGTCCACAAATCCCCCAGCCGGCCCTTCCCGCAGGATGTCATTGGGGGCCGGGACGGCAAACCAGATCAAGTTGGGGAGCATGACCACCAGGAACAGCAGCAGCCCCCAGGGCTCAAAGCCGAATCGGTATTTTTTCATCGCTCCCGGCACACTTTTGCGGCCAGCGCCACCAGCGCGTCAACCGTGGCTTTTTCCGCAACCTGTACGGGAATACCGTGCTTTTCCGCCTCGCCAGCAGTCTGTTCTCCGATGCACAGCCCCACAATTTTTCCAAAATCCGCGTCCGCGCCTACAGTGGAGACGAAGCCCTTGACAGTAGAGGCGGAGGTAAACGTCACATACGCCAGCTCACCGGCGTTCAGGGCCCGCCGCAGCTCCGCCCAGCGGGGATTCTGGTAAATCGTACGGTAAACGGCGATGTCGTCATAGCTCACCCCCGCGCCGCTAAGCGCTTCCGTCAGGGCAGGGGAGCCCTCCTGGGCCCGCAGGATCAGCACCCTGGCCTTAGCGGCTCCCGCCAGGGCCATCCCCAGATGCCGCGCGTCATATACCTCCGGCACCAGGTCGGCGGACAGCCCGTGGCCCGCCAGGGCCTTGGCGGTGCCGCCGCCGATAGCCGCCAGCTTTATAGTTCCCAAAGCCCGGGCATCCCTGCCCAGCCGCCCCAGGCAGCGCCAGGCGGCCTCCACCCCGGCGGGGCTGGTGAACGCCAGCCACTCATACCGGGACAGGCTGCCCAGCGCCTCCTCCAGCTCCGGGCAGGGGTCCAGCGGAACCGTGGCAATGCAGGGATACTCCGTCACATCCGCCCCCAGCGCCCGCAGCTTCTCCGACAGAGCCCCGGCCCGCTCCTTGGGCCGTGTGACCAGAATCCTCCTCCCCTTCAGAGGCAGGCGGCTGAACCAGTCAAATTTTTCCGCCTGGGCGCAGACCTGCCCCACCACAATAACGGCGGGGCTGGAAATCCCCATTTCCGCCGCCCGTTCCGGCAGATTGGACAGCGTTCCGCCGCACCGCCGTTGGCGGGGCGTGGTTCCCCGCTCCACCATAGCGGCGGGGGTGTCCAGGGCCATGCCGGCCTCCAGCAGGCCGGACGCAATCTCCCTCAGAGCGCCCACCCCCATGAGAAACACCAGGGTTCCGCCGCCCTGTACCAGGGCGCGGAAATTGATATCCAGGGCTTTCCCCTCCCGCCGGTGGCCGGTGACGATATGGAGGGAGGAGCAGCAGTCCCGGTGGGTCACTGGGATCCCCGCGTAAGCCGCCGCCGCCACGGCGGAGGTGACGCCGGGGATGACCTGGAAATCAATGCCGTTTTCCGCCAGAATCTCCAGCTCCTCGCCGCCCCGGCCAAAGACAAAGGGGTCCCCGCCCTTCAGGCGGACTACGTGTTTGCCCTCCTGGGCCTTCCGCAGCAGGATCTGGTTAATCTCCCGCTGAGGGACCGTGTGCCGCGCGGCCCGCTTGCCCACGTCGATGGCCTCCGCCCCCTCGGGAATCATGGCGAGGATGGCGGGGCTGATGAGCCGGTCGTAGACCACCACCTCCGCCTGGGCCAGGGCCTCCCGGCCCTTGACGGTCAGCAGGCCGGGGTCGCCGGGGCCCGCGCCCACCAGAATCACGTTTCCGCTCATGCGTGTCCCTCCCTCCGCATCCGCTCCGCTAAGGCCTGTCCCAGCTCCTCCGGCCGGTCCGCCGGTCCGGTGACGGAGTCCTTCTCCCCGCCGGAGCCCATACCAATAAGGGTCATTGTCTCCCCGTCCACCACCGCGAAGGCCGCGATAGGGGAGCTGCATCCGCCGTCCAGGGTTCGGACAAAGCTCCTTTCCGCCTTTGCGCAGGCTTCGCCGGCCCTGTCCGCAAAGCAGTCCAGCCAGGCGGTATCCATTCCTGCCCGGACCTGAACGGCGAGGATGCCCTGGCCGGCGGCGGGCAAAAGCTCCTCTGTGGAAAAATACCGAAAGATGCGGTCCTCCAGCCCCAGCCGCTTCAGCCCCGCCGCAGCCAGCACCAGGGCGCCATACTGTCCACTGTCCAGCTTATCCAGCCGCGTCAGCACATTTCCCCGCACCGGCTCGACCCGGGCCTGGGGGAAGAGCTTCAGGAGCTGTATCCTCCGCCGCAGGCTGGCGCAGCCGATGGGCTTTGAAAAGTCCAATTCTGCCGTATCCCGGGGCAGGACCAGCGCGTCCCGGGGGTCCTCCCGCCGGGAGAAGGCCGCAGTGGGCAGGGCGGCGTCCTCCTCCATAGGCAGGTCCTTGCAGCTGTGGACCGTCACGTCCACCCGCCCGTCCCGCAAGGCCTGGTCCAACTCCCGGACAAAGAGTCCCTTGCCGCCGATTTTGTCCAGGGTTCGGTCCAGAATCCTGTCGCCGGTGGTCTTCATCGTCACCAGCTCCAGCGCAATGTTCGGATGGGCGGCGCGGACGGCCTCCATCAGCAGCTCCGCCTGGATGACCGCCAGGCGGCTCTCCCGGCTTCCCACACGTATTTTCATGGCAGCTCCTCCAAGGTTTTTCGGATAGCGGCGGCGGCCCGGGCGGTGCGGCGGTGGTCGCCGCCGTCTCCCGCCACTCCGGCCACCAGATGCTCCGCCCGGCAGATGGCGGGGAAGAAGAAATCGCACTCCGACTGGCAGTCGCATACGTTGATGAGGACGCCTCCGGCGCGGGCCTCCTCCCAGACAGCGTGGTTTACCGCCCGGTTGTCCGTGGCCGCGACGGCCAGGAAGGCCCCGGCCAGGTCGCCCTCCCGATAGCGCCGCTCCAGATGCTCTATCCCGTCCAGAGGCTCCTTCAGCGACGGCGCGACCACGACTACCGCCGCGCCGAACGCCCGCAGCGCCCCGGCCCGCCGCAGCCCCACGGTCCCGCCGCCGATGACCACAGCCTTTCTGCCGCTTAAATTCACAAAAAGGGGAAACCGCAGGCTCATTTCTCCCCCCGCTTAACCACCACCAGGGAGAAGTAGCCCGTGTCCGCCTCCAGCTCGGACAGCCGGGGGCAGATGACCTCCCCCTCCATGCCGCAGTTGGCAGCCAGGGAGGCGTTCTCCAGCAGCCCGGCCTCCTCAAGCCGCTCCCGCAGGGCGCCCAGCTCCCTTCCCGCCTTCATGAATACCAGGTTGGCGTCGGTGGCCAGGCAGTCGGATACGTTCTTGTGGGAGGCGGGGACGATGAGCAGCCGCTCGCTGCCCTCGCACAGACCCATGTTCAGCCGGGCCGCGGCAGCGCAGAAGGAGGGGATTCCCGGCACCAGCTCCGCCTCGTACCCCCGCTCCAGCACCAGCCGGTGAATGTAAAGGTAAGTGGAGTAGATGGACGGGTCTCCCAGGGTGATAAAGGCCGTCTGCTTTCCCTCGTCCAGCAGGGCGCACAGCCTGTCTGCGATGGCCCCATGGGCCTGCGCCAGCGCGGCCCTGTCCCGAACCATGGGGGTGACGCAGGGGAGGATGGTCTTTCCCTTGATGTGCTCCGCCACAATCGCCATAGCGGTCCGGTCCCCCGTGCCCTTGTCCGGCACGGCCACCACGTCCGCCTCCCGCAGGATGCGCACCGCCTTGAGGGTCAGCAGCTCCGGGTCCCCGGGGCCCACGCCTACACCGGTGAGTTTTCCTTTTGCCATATCTATGGTCTCCTTTCAGAGGTACACTTTATGCTATGCTTCAACAATATAGCAGTTTTTTTGATTTTTGTAAAGCGGCTTGCTATCAACCTTTTCCATTCGCAAAGAACGAAAAATAGCAGGGGAGGATCATATCCGCCCCTGCAAAGATTTTCTCTTTTTCCGGCATTCCTTTGCGAATTGAAGTATCAGCCCGCGGTAAATGCGGCGCGGCATAAAAAAGCGCTTCCATTTGAAGGAAAACTGTGATATACTGGGGGCAAAGTCTATCGTCCACCAGTGCGGCGCGTGTTTCCTGACTGGAGGCTCGAGCGGCTTTTCTTCTGCCAGCTGATAAAAACACCAGGAAAAGGAGCGACAGGATCGTGACGGGGAAGCAAGTCCACTCCCGCGCCGGGCCTGTGAAGGCGGCCCGTTAAACCCAGGATAGCGGCGTTCCGGGCTGGAGCCGCCCGGGTACCATTAAAAATATTATAAATTGGAGTGAGACAAATGGCGAATTTCGTACATAATCAAAGCCGGGATCAGGCAAATCGGAAGACCAGGCGAATTGGACGCAAGGTAGGGAATCTGGTTGCGGCAATGCTGGGCGTGAGCATTACGCTGGTTGTGCTGCTGTGCGTGCTGATGCTCTACCGGGTCACCATGTCCATGATGCAGAACGAGTGCGTAAACGGCACCAATGTGTTGGCCTATGAGCTGACTTCTTATTCCGGCGATGAGGACAAAACCGCGCTTTTAGACGCGCTGAAGCAGGAAATGGGCTGTGAATTTACTATTTTCCACGGCGACGAGCGGGCCTACACCACCATTCAGCAGAATGGGCAGCGTGCCGTGGGCACCCGGCTTTCCAGCGAGCTCGCCGAGGTGGTGCTGAAGCAGGGGAGGAGCTACGTGGGGAAGGCCGCAATCCTGGGGGAGGATCACCTGTGCTCCTACGTGCCCACCTACGACGAAAACGGGGAGGTCGACGGCCTGATCTTCGCCGGAATCTCCATGGCCTCCGCCACGGAGCAGATCGGCCTGACGGTGGCGCTGTCCTGCCTGGCGGGGATTGTGCTGATTATCGCGGGGATTCTGATTGCCGGCGCCTACATAAAACGGACGGTTTCCAAGCCCCTTTTCCGTCTGACCGTATTGGCGGAGACGCTGGAACAGGGGGATCTGGGGCTCAATGAGCACCAGACGATGATGGTCGGGATCGACTCTGACGATGAAATCGGGATTTTGTCCAGGAGTTTTGACCGCACCATCAGCCGCCTGAGAAATTATATCGGCGAGATCTCCAATATGCTGGAGGCCGTTGCCGAGGGGAACCTGACCATGCAGATCACCCAGGAGTATGTGGGCGACTTCGCCTCCATCCGCACGTCCCTGAATGATATCCTCCAAAAGCTCAACTCGACGATGGGGCAGATCGTCACCAGCGCCGAATACGTCTCCAGCGGGGCGGAGCAGATGTCCATTGCCTCCCAGGCCCTCAGCCAGGGCTCCGTGGAGCAGACCGGCGCGGTGGAGGAGCTGGAGGAGACCATCCGCACCGTCACGGAGAGCGTCAGGCAGACCGCCGTGAACGCCCAGCAGGCCCGGGAGCAGGTCGGCGGGATGGACAGTCAGCTCGCGGAGGGCAACGAGAAGATGCAGGAGATGATTTCCGCCATGCAGGAGATCGCCGACAGCTCCGGCGCCATTGAGAAGATCATCAAGACGATTGAGGACATCGCGTTCCAGACGAATATCCTCGCGCTCAACGCCGCCGTGGAGGCCGCCCGGGCCGGTACGGCGGGCAAGGGGTTCGCCGTGGTGGCCGACGAGGTCCGCAACCTGGCGGCCAAGAGCGCGGAGGCCTCCCAATCGACCTCGGCGCTCATTGGACGCTCCATTGCCGCGGTGGACCACGGCACGCAGATTGCGGACGCTACCGCCAGGCAGCTGGAGGGCGTGGTGGCGGGCGCCCATAAAATTGAGGAGACCATCAACGGGATTGCCGCCGACGCCCAGAACCAGGCCGGCGCGGTGGAGCAGATCCAGGACCAGATCGGGCAGATTACCGGCGTGGTGCAGACCAACTCCTCCACAGCGGAGGAGAGCGCGGCTACCAGCCAGGAGCTCAACGCCCAGGCCAACGTGCTCAAGCAGCTGGTCAAGACCTTCCGTCTGCGCCAGGTGTAGCAGGGGAGAGGAGCGCCGTGAAAGAAGGGGG
>JAAWHO010000016.1 GCA_022795905.1 Oscillospiraceae bacterium | reverse complement strand
GAGAGGGCCGGCCCTCTCCTTATGTCCCCATTATACCTGTATCTTTCAGTAAGTACATGGATTTTTCGTTCACTCACATGGATAATTTATAAAAACTTTCACTATGCAGGCTCCTGCTTTGCCGCTTTAACTAAAACATTTGCACAAAATTTGTGCAAAAAAGCAGTGCCTGACCGGGCGGCAGAGCCGCCCGGTCAGGCTGTACATGACAAATAACTCCAAAGTCCTCCGCCCCTACTCCGTGCGCTTCCGGTTGGCGTACTGCCGGGGGGAGAGGCCCTTGATCTCCTTAAAGGCCCGGGAGAAATAGAACGGGTCCTCAAAGCCCACGGAGTTGGAGATCTCCTGGATGGAGAGGTCCGTTCCCACCAGCATGGCGCAGGCCCGCTCAATGCGGTACTCCAGCAGAAACCGCTTGGGGGACATCTGAAAGCGCTTCATAAACCGCCGGTACAGGCTGGAGTGGCTCACCGACGCGTACTCCGCCAGCCCCTCCACCGTAATGGGCGTCTCATAGTGGCTGACAATATACTCCGCCGCCAGCAGGGCGCAGTCCGCTGTCTCCCGCTGCCGCTCCTGCCCGCTGGTGGCCGTGCGCACCAGGAAGGACAGCAGGCTGTACAGCTGGGCCGTCATGGCCAGGTTCTCATGGGTGGCGGTGCCGTAGCTGCGGTAGATGTTCTCCACCAGCCGGCGGAGCTCATCGCTGTCCCGGCCGTAGTAGACGGGCTCCTCCCGCTTCAGGTCCGTCTGGGCCACATAGTCCGCCGCGTCCAGCCCGGCGAAGCCCACCCAGACATACTCCCAGGGGTCCTGGGCATCGGCGCAGTAGTGGATGGTGGTGTCCGGATAGGCCAGGAAGGTGTCCCCGGCCTTCAGCTCGTAGCGCCGGTCGCCGCACAGGAACACACCCCGCCCGGCAATGACGTGGTGAAGCAGGAAGTGGTTGCGCACGCCCGGGCCCCAGCCGTAGCTGGGCGCGCACTGCTGGCTTCCCGTGTTCTGTACATAGAGTGAGGCGGTCCGCCGCTCCAGTTTCAGGGAATTTTTGTAAATGCTGCTCTGCTCGTTCATTCGCCTCGCTCCTCCTCTCCTGTCCTCCCGCCTGGAGGGCGGGGACGGTCGGAATCATTGCTCTGCTGTGAGTTTATTATACCGATTTCCTTGCAGCTTGTCCATATCTTCCAGCAAATTCCCAAAAGTATGTCGAAAATTTTTATGTTTTATCTAAAATTTTTCCGTATTTTGGTGGATTATGCCGAAAAGCAGGCCTGCCGCCTCTGTTTTTCCGGCAGTATCCCACGCCGCCGCCCCTTGACTTTTATATAGTATCATGCTATCATGCTAAAGCAAACAGACGACAGGAGGCATACCATGGACGTATTTCACGGCGAGGGCCCCGCCCTGCTGGTGCGGGCCATTCTGGCCCTGGAAACCGAGGAGGAGTGCCGCGCCTTTCTGGAGGACCTGATGACCGGCAGGGAGATCCAGGACTGCTCCCAGCGGATTCTGGTGGCGCATCTGCTGCGGGAGAAGCTGGTCTACAGCCGGATTGCCGAGGCAACCGGGGCCTCCAGCGCCACCATCAGCCGGGTCAACCGGTGCTGTACCTACGGCGCCGGGGGCTACCGGACCGTGCTGGACCGGCTGGAGGAGGCCGAAGCCAGGAGTGAGGAGGATACCGCGAATGTTTGATGAGACCGCCCTCAAGAGCGGCGAGCGGGCCAGCGCCCGGCTGCGGGCCCTGTACCGCAGGAGGGGCTACTGCCCCTACCGGATGAGCAGGTTTGAGGAGTACGAGCTCTACCTGCGCAACAAGAACTTTCTGGTGAGCCAGGATATTCTCACCTTTACAGATACCGACGGGCGGCTGATGGCCCTCAAGCCGGATGTGACCCTCTCGATTATCAAAAATACGCCGGAGACCGCCGGCGGGCTCCAGAAGGTGTACTACCACGAGAACGTCTACCGCACCTCCCCCGCGGCCATGGGCTACCGGGAGATCATGCAGACCGGGCTGGAGTGCATCGGCCAGGTGGGACCCTTCGAGGAGGGGGAGGTCCTCTCCCTGGCGGCGGAGAGCCTGGCGGCGGTCAGCGACCGGTACTTGCTGGATGTCAGCCACCTGGGCTTCGCGGCGGGGCTGACGGCGCGGCTGCCGGAGACCGTCCGACGGGACATCCTGGCGGAGCTGGGGCGGAAGAACGAGGCGGCCCTGCGGGAACTGTGCGCCAGCAGCGGCGTGGACCACGCCCTGGCGGAGAAGCTGTGCGCGCTGGCGGGGCTCTACGGCGGGGCGGAGCTGTTCCCCCGGCTGGAGGCGCTGGCGGAGGACGAGACCTCCCGGGCCGCCCTGGCGGAGCTGAAGGCGCTGTGGGAGATCATGGAGAGCCTGGGCCTGGCGGAGAATCTGCGGCTGGATTTCTCCATCGTCAACGATATGAGCTACTACAACGGGCTGATTTTCCGGGGGTACCTGCCGGGCCTGGCCAGCGGCGTGCTGGCGGGGGGCCGGTACGACAACCTGCTGCGGAAGATGGGCCGGCAGGGCGGGGCCGTGGGCTTCGCCGTGTACCTGGACCAGCTGGAGCGGCTGGAGGAGACGGGGAGCGGCTGGGACGGCGATATCCTGCTGCTCTACCGCACGGAGGACGACCCCGCCGCCGTGGCAAAAAGAGCCCGAGAATTGGGGCGGGACGGGCGGACCGTCCGGACGGACCGGAGCGAGCCGGCGGGGCTGCGCTTCCGGGAGACGGTCCGGTTTGAGGAAGGGGGCCAGGCGTGATGGAGCTGGTGAATATCGCCCTGCCCAAGGGCCGGCTGGGGGAGAAGGTCTACCAGCGGCTCAAGGCCGCCGGGTACCCCTGTCCCTCCATTGAGGAGGAGAACCGGAAGCTGATTTTTGAAAACCCCGAGGCCGGCGTCCGATACTTCTGGGTGAAGCCGTCGGATGTGGCGATTTATGTGGAGCGGGGCGCCGCCGATGTGGGCGTGGCCGGGAAGGACATCCTGCTGGAGTACGGCCCGGACGTCTACGAGCTGGCGGACCTGGGGCTGGGAAAGTGCCGGATGTGCGTGGCCGGGAGGAGGGACTTCCGGGACCGGACGGACCGGACGCTGCGGGTGGCTACGAAGTTCCCCCATATCGCCGCCCGGTACTACGCTTCCCGGAGCCGGGATATCGAGATCATCAGGCTCAACGGGTCCATTGAGATCGCGCCCATCCTGGGGCTCAGCGACGTAATCGTGGACATCGTGGAGACGGGAAAGACCCTGCTGGAGAACGACCTGGAGCCCAAGGAGACCATTGTGCCCATCTCCGCCCGGCTTATCGCCAACAAGGTCAGCTATAAGTTCAAGCATGAGCAGATCGCCGCCCTCCACCGGCGGGTGGCGGATACATTATAATATAGAGTAGCGGAGGATTCTGTCATGATTCGCATTTTAGACGCGGAGAAGGTTCCGCTGTCAGAGATTCTGGCCCGGACGGAGGACACCCGGGACCTGTCCGGCACGGTGGCCGGGATTATTGCCGAGGTCCGGAAGCACGGCGACGAGGCCCTGCGGCGGTACAGCAGGGAGTTCGACAAGGCGGACGTCCATGAGCTGGAAGTTCCTCCGGCGCGGATGGAGCAGGCTCTGGCGGCGCTGGACCCGGCCCTCCGGGCGGTGCTGGAGGAGGCGGCGGAGAATATCCGGGCCTTCCACCGGCGGCAGGTCCAGAACGGGTTTGTCATCAGCGAGAAGCCCGGCGTGGTGCTGGGGCAGAAGGTGACGCCCATTGAGAAGGTGGGGGTCTACATCCCCGGCGGCACCGCGCCCCTGCCCTCCACGGTGCTCATGGACTGCATCCCCGCCAAGATTGCCGGTTGTCCGGAGCTTGTCATGGTCTCCCCGCCCACCTGTAATGGGGATATCGCGCCCGCTATTCTGGCTGCGGCAAAGATCGCCGGGGTGGACCGGGTGTTCCGCTGCGGCGGGGCCCAGGCGGTAGCGGCCTTGGCTTACGGTACCGAGACCATTCCCCGGGTGGACAAGATCGTGGGCCCCGGCAACGCCTTCGTGGCGGAGGCCAAGCGGCAGGTCTTTGGCTTGGTGGGCATCGACATGATTGCCGGCCCCAGCGAGATTCTGGTCATTGCCGACGGGAACAGCGACCCCCGCCATGCGGCGGCGGACCTCCTCAGCCAGGCGGAGCACGACAAAAACGCCTGCGCCGTGCTGGTGACGGACTCCCGGGCCCTGGCGGAGGCTGTGGCCGTGGAGCTGGAGCGGCAGGCGGCGCTGCTGCCCCGGGCGGAGATTGCCCGGGCGTCTCTGGAGGCCAAGGGGAAGATGATTATTACCAGAGACATCCCAGAGGCGGTTGAAATCGCCAACGCCCTGGCTCCGGAGCACCTGGAGCTGTGCGTTGATAATCCCTTCGACTATCTGGAGCAGGTGAAAAACGCCGGGTCCGTCTTCCTGGGCCGGAGCTGCCCCGAGGCCTTGGGGGACTACTTCGCGGGGGCCAACCACACCCTGCCCACCAGCGGCACGGCCCGGTTTTCCAATCCCCTGTCGGTGGAGGACTTTGTCAAGAAGTCCCAGTTCATCTACTACAGTGACAGCGCCCTGGACCGTGTCGCGGAGAAAATCGCCGCCTTCGCCCGGCAGGAGGGCCTGGAGGGCCATGCCCGGAGCGCGCTGGTCAGGGGCGCGCAGGAAGGAGAAGCCATATGAGCAGATTTTTGAGCCGGCGGTTCGCGGACCTGGAGGCCTATGTCCCCGGGGAGCAGCCCCAGGATATGCAGTATGTCAAGCTAAACACCAACGAATCCCCCTTCCCCCCCGCTCCGGCGGTGCGTGAGGCGGTAAACGCGCTGGAAATCGACCGCCTGAACCTCTACCCGGACCCGGAGGGCAGGGCCCTGCGGGAAGCCCTGGCTGGGCACTACGGTGTGGGGATGGAGAACGTCTTTCTGGCCAACGGCTCCGACGAGCTGCTCAACTACTTCTTCATGGCCTTCTGCGACGGGGAGCGGGGGGTGGCCTACCCGGCCGTCAGCTATGGGTTCTACCCGGTATACGCCAGCCTGTACCGCCTGCCCGCCCAGGAGATCCCTCTCCGGGAGGGCTTCCGGCTGGAGCCGGGGGACTACTGCGGCATCGGAAAAAACGTGGTCATCGCCAACCCCAACGCCCCCACAGGCCAGACCATCTCTGTGGAGGAAATCGAGGGGATTGTCAAGTCCAATCCGGACTATGTGGTGATGATCGACGAGGCCTACATCGACTTCGGCGGGGAGAGCTGCCTGCCTCTGGTGGGGAAATACGAGAACCTGCTGGTGTGCCAGACCTTTTCCAAATTCCGCTCCCTGGCGGGAGGGCGGCTGGGCTTCGCCATCGGCAGTCCGGCTCTCATCGGGGATCTGGATATGATGAAATACTCCACCAATTCCTACAATATCAACCGCCTGACTATGGCGGCGGCGATTGCCACCATCGAGAACGACGAATATTATGTCAATAACAGCAAAAGGATCCAGGAGAACCGGGCCTACACCGTCTCGGAGCTGGACAAGCTGGGCTTCGAGACCCTGCCCAGCAAGGCCAACTTCATCTTCACCCGCTGCAGGGCCGTGGACGGCGGAACGCTCTACCGGGCGCTGAAGGCCAGGGGCGTGCTGGTACGGCACTGGGACAAGCCTGAGATCATCGACTGGTGCCGGGTGACCATCGGCTCCCGGGAGCAGATGGATATTTTCCTGGAGAAGGTCCGGGAGATTTTAAGGGAGGTGGGCTGATGCGGACAGCGGAGCTGAGCCGGAAGACGGCGGAAACCGACATCACCCTGCGGCTGGACCTGGACGGCACGGGGAAGAGCGAGGTCTATACCGGATGCGGGTTCCTCAACCATATGCTCACCCTCTTTGCCCGCCACGGGCGCTTTGACCTGGAGGTGGCGTGCAGCGGGGATACCTATGTGGACGACCACCACACGGTGGAGGACATCGGCATCTGCCTGGGGGACGCCTTTGCCCAGGCCCTGGGGGACAAGCGGGGCATCACCCGCTACGGCTCCATGCTCCTGCCCATGGACGAGGCGCTGATTCTCACCGCCGTGGACATCAGCGGCCGGGGGATGCTGTGCTGCAGCCTGGATATCCCCACAGAGCGGGTGGGCACCTTCGACACGGAGCTGGCGGAGGAGTTTCTCATCGCCCTGGCCCGCCGGGGAAATATGACCATCCACGTCCGGCAGCTGGCCGGGAGGAACAGCCACCATATTATAGAAGGCGCCTTCAAGAGCCTGGGCCGCTCCCTGGGACAGGCGGTGGCTATCGATCAGAAATTTTCCCAGGAGATCCCCTCTACGAAGGGAGTGCTGTAAGTGACCGCTATTATCGACTACGGTGTGGGAAACCTGTTTTCCCTGAAAAGCTCCTTCGCCGCCATCGGCGCGGAGACAGTGGTGACAAGCGACCCGGATACTCTGCGGCAGGCGGAAAAGCTGGTCCTGCCGGGGGTGGGGGCCTTCGGGGACGCGGCGGCGCTGCTGGCGGAAAAGGGGCTGGATAAATTGGTCAAAGAGGAGGCCGGACGGGGCAAGCCCCTGCTGGGCATCTGCCTGGGAATGCAGCTGCTGTTCGAGTACAGCACGGAATACGGACGCCACCAGGGCTTGGGGCTCATCCCCGGCGGCGTGCGGGATATCCGGGAGGTTGTCCCGGCGTCTTATAAGGTCCCCCACATCGGCTGGAACGCCTTGAAACTCCCGGAGGAGAAACCGGCAAGCCCTCTGTTTCGCTATATCAAGGAGGGGGACTGCGTGTACTTCGTCCACTCCTTCGCCGCCATGGACTGCGGGGCGGACACCATCGCCACGGCGGAATACGGGGCGGACCTGACGGCGGCGGCGGCAAAGGGGAACGTGTATGGGACCCAGTTCCATCCGGAGAAGAGCGGGGCCGTGGGGCTGAACATCCTGCGGGCCTTTTGCGAGATGTGAGGAGGCGGAGACAAAATGCTGATATTTCCGGCGATTGATTTGAAGGACGGCAAGGTTGTCCGTCTCTATAAGGGGGATTTTGCTACGGTCCATCAGGTGGCGGAGGACCCGGTGTCCACAGCCCGGCTCTTTTATGACGCCGGGGCCCGGTATCTGCATATGGTGGATCTGGACGGAGCAAGGGACGGCAGGCGGAAGAACAGCGAGATTGTCCGGGCCGTCTCGGAGGCCGGCCTGAAAATCGAGCTGGGGGGCGGCATCCGCTCCATGACGGATCTGGAGGCGGTATTCGCGCTGGGCGTCTGGCGGGCGGTCATCGGCTCCGCCGCCGTCAGCGCCCCGGATTTTGTCCGGCAGGCGGTGGCGGCCTACGGCCCCGAAAAGATCGCCGTGGGCATCGACGCCAAGGACGGCACCGTCCGCACCGCCGGCTGGATAGAGGACGCCGGGCTGGACTGCCTGGCGTTCGCGAAAAAAATGGAGGGCATGGGCGTAAAGTATATAGTCTTTACAGATATTGATACAGACGGCGCCCTGGAGGGCCCCTCCTGGGAACGGCTGGCGGCGCTGCAAAAGGCTGTGGGCTGCTCTGTCACCGCCTCCGGCGGCGTGTCCTCCAACGAGGACCTGCGGCGGCTGGGGGAGATGGGGCTCTACGGGGCCATCGTGGGCAAAGCGTGGTACACCGGCGCGGTGGATCTGGCCCAGGCGGTCCGGGAAGGGGGCCCCCAATGATTACGAAACGTATTATCCCGTGCCTTGATGTCAAAAACGGCAGAGTGGTAAAGGGCGTCAACTTCCTGGGGCTGGCGGACGTGAGCTCCCCGGTGAAGCTGGCGAGGTTCTACTCCGACTGCGGCGCGGACGAGCTGGTTTTCTACGATATCACCGCCTCCGCCGAGGGCCGGGCCCTGTTCACGGACATTCTCACGGAGGTGGCCTCCACCATCTTCATCCCCCTCACCGTGGGGGGCGGCATCAATACGGTGGAGGACTTCGACCGGGTGCTCAAGTGCGGCGCGGATAAGGTCAGCGTCAACTCCGGGGCCATCCGGGACCCGTCCCTGATTCCGGCGGCGGCGAAGAAGTACGGGGACCAGTGCGTGGTTCTCAGCGTGGACGCCAAGCGGGTGGACGGGCAGTTCCGGGTCTTTGCCAAGGGGGGCCGGGAGGACACGGGCCTGGACGCCATCGAGTGGATTCGCTCCGGTGTTGCCAACGGAGCTGGAGAAATCGTGCTCAACAGCATCGACACCGACGGCGTGAAGAACGGTTTTGACCTGGAGATGCTGGAGGCGGTGTGCGATGTGGTGGACGTGCCGGTGATCGCCTCCGGCGGGGCCGGGTGCGCGGACCACTTCAAGACGCTCTTCCACGCCCTGCCCAAGGTGGACGCGGGGCTGGCGGCCTCCATCTTCCACTTCGGCGAGGTCTCCATCCCGGACCTCAAGCGGGCGCTGGCGGCGGACGGGATCATCATGAGATTGTGAGGAAACACAGTATGCTGACTATAGATGAACTGAAATTCAACAGCCACGGCCTCATCCCGGCTGTGGTGGTGGACGCGGCCAGCAAAAAGGTGCTGACCCTGGCCTACATGAACCGGGAGAGCCTGGAGATTTCCATGAAGGAGGGCCGGACCTGCTTCTGGTCCCGCTCCCGGCAGGAGCTGTGGCGGAAGGGCGAGACCAGCGGGAACGTCCAGCACATTGTGGACATCACCGCCGACTGCGACCGGGACGCCCTGGTGGCCACGGTGAACAAGGAGGGCCCCGCCTGCCACCTGGGGACCGACTCCTGCTTCAACGACAGGGTTTATGTCAACGAAGCATCGTCCGCGCCCTTCTCCCTGGAGGGCCTCTACGAGCTGCTCCAGGGGCGGAAGGATACCATGCCCGAGGGCTCCTATACCACCTACCTCTTCCAGAAGGGCATCGACAAAATCCTCAAGAAGGTGGGCGAGGAGTCCACCGAGGTCATCATCGCCGGGAAGGCGGAGGACCGGGCGGAAACCATCTACGAGTTGGCGGACCTGACCTACCACGCCATGGTTCTGATGGTGGAGATGGGCATCTCGGTGGAGGACGTGAAGCAGGAGCTGGCCTCCCGCCACGTCATCGACCACAAGGTGAAGCAGGAGAAAATGACCAAATGACGCTGCAAAACCTCCACACCCACACCGTCTTTGGAGACGGAAAAAATACGCCGGAGGAGATGGTCCTGGGGGCCCTCTCCTCCCGCTGCGCGTCCCTGGGCTTCTCCGAGCACAGCCCCCTCCCCCCTGCCGCCGACCCTGACGGGTGGACCATGAAGGAGGCGGAGGTTGGAGCATACCGGGCTGAAATACTGCGGCTGCGGGAGAAATACCGGGGGAAAATCGATATTTTCTTGGGCCTGGAGCAGGACTTCGACTCCCCTCCCCCGGCTGAAAAATACGATTATCTTATCGGCTCTGTCCACAGCGTGGCGGCGGGGGGACGCCTCCTCTCTGTGGATAATACGCGGGAGAGCTTCGTTCAGGCGGTCCGGGAGCACTTCGGCGGGGACTTTTTCGCCTTTGCCAGAGCGTATTACCGCCGGATGGCCGCCGCCGCGGAGAAAACCGGGTGTCAGATCGCGGGACACTTCGACCTGGTAACCAAATTCAACGAGGGCGGGCGGTTCTTTGACGAGGCGGACCCCAGGTACCGCTCCGCCGCTCTGGAGGCCCTGGAGGCCGTTATGGAGCGGGATGTGATTTTTGAAATCAACACCGGCGCCATGTCCCGGGGCTACCGCTCCGCCCCCTACCCCGCCCCGTTCCTGCTGGAGGCCATCCGGAAAAAGGGCGGACGAATCTGCATCACCAGCGACAGCCACAGCGCCGGAACCGTTACCCACGCCTTTCCCCAGGCGGCGGAGCTGGCCCGGGACTGCGGGTTCCGGGAGCTCTGGGTGCTGGCGGAGGGCGGTTTCCGGCCTGCGGGCCTGGAAGCACACCTGGCGTGAGGAGACCCGAAACGGCATTGGATTTGATAAGCGGCTATTCATAAATATTTTACACGGAAGCATGAACTTTTACTTGCGAAACGCTCCGCAGTCTAGTATAATAGCGTTTGCTGAGCGTCAGCGCCGCCCTCTGCGCGGTGATACAAAAGCCCGCCCAAGGGACGGCGGAACGATAGGAAGGAATGAACAAAATATGAGTGCATCCAGAGAAAAGAAGAAAAGACAGGAATTTTTGGCCAGCGGCGGCGTAGATCCCAAGGCCGCCCGGGAAGCCGAGCAGAAAGCCGCCGAGAAGCGGTCCAAGATCCTCTACACCACAGCAGGCGTCCTCTTTGTGGTGGTGGCCATAGCCCTGGTGGTTTACAACTCCGGCATCCTTCAGCGGAATAAAACCGCTGTGACTATTGACGGCGAGAGCTACACTGTGGCCGAAACCACCTATTATTATCAGGAGGCCTACCAGAATTTCCTCAACCAGTACGGCAGCTACGCCGCTCTCTTCGGCCTGGACACCACCCAGCCCCTCAAGAGCCAGATGTACAGTGAGGAGCAGACCTGGGACGACTACTTCAAATCGCAGGCCATCGACACCATGCGCCTGGTCCACGCCGCCAACAAGGCCGCTCAGGCGGAAAACATGACCCTGGAGCAGGAGGAGCTGGACACCTTCAGCGCCAATATCGAGGCCATGAAGACCCAGGCCGCCAACAACGGCTACTCCTACAAGTCCTACCTCAGCGCGGTTTATGGCTCCACCATGACCTCCTCGGTCTTTGAGTCCTGCATGAAGGACCAGCTGCTGGCCTACAAATACACCAACGCCTATGCCGACAGCCTGGAGTTTACCGACGAGGAGATCCAGACCTACTACGAGGAGAACAAGAACACCTACGATCTGGTGGACGCCGAGTATATCACCATCTCCGGTCTCCCCGAGACGAAAACCGACGACGAGGGCAACACCGTAGAGGCCACCGAGGAGGAGAAGACCGCTGCCATGGACAAGGCCAAGGGCCTGGCGGAGGATATCCTCCCCATCTATGAGACCAGCCGCCAGCTGCCCTCCGATTACGACGAGAGCGCCGTCTATACCGCCAACGAGGAGATGCGCTACAGCTCCGGCGTGCTGGGCGACTGGCTCTTCGACGAGGGCCGGAAGGCCGGCGACGCGGAGGTCCTGGTGGACGAGACCAACAGCCGCTGCTATGTGGCCGTGTTCAACGGCCGGGAGCGGGATGAGGCTCTGGACTACAACGTCCGCCACATCCTGGTCACCGCCGACAGCCTGGAGCTGGCGGAGGGCGAGGAGGCCACGGAGGAGCTGCTCCGGGCCAAGGCTCAGGAGATCCTGGACAGCTGGGACGGCACCGAGGACGGCTTCGCCGCCCTGGCCAACGAGCACTCCAAGGACCCCGGCAGCAACACCAGCGGCGGTCTCTATGAGAATGTGCCCAAGGGCCGGATGATCTCCGAGTTCCAGAACTGGTGCTACGAGTCCGGCCGCAAGAGCGGTGATACGGGCATCGTCTACAGCGCCTCCACCGGCGCCCACATTATGTACTTTGTGGGCTACGGAAGCGAGCAGTACTGGCACTACGCCTGCGACACCGAGCTGGTCAACAACGCCTACAGCGAGTGGCAGAGCGAGCTGATGAACAGTGTGGAGGCCGTTCAGGACGAGAGCGGCATGAACACCATCGGCAGATAAACTGGAGGCCCCGGAGAACAGTCTCCGGGGCTCCGTTTTTTGGAAGGAGCGCACTATGAGCGAGCGGTTTCTGCGCAATGAGATGATGCTGGGTCCGGCGGCGGTGGAGAAGCTGGCCCGGTCTCATGTGTGCGTGGTGGGCCTGGGGGGCGTGGGGAGCTGGGCCGCGGAGACGCTGGCCCGGTCCGGCGTGGGGGAGCTGACCCTCATCGACCAGGACGAGTACGGCGAGAGCAACATCAACCGCCAGCTGGGGGCCCTGACCTCCACCGTGGGCCGGGGCAAGGCGGAGGTGATGGCGGAACGGGTGCTGGACATCAACCCGGCCTGCGCCGTCCACCCCGTCCTGGGGAAGTACGACCGGGGGGAGGCGGACCGATTCTTCGGCCCCTACGACCTGATTGTGGACTGCATCGATCTGGTGGCCTGCAAGGTGGATCTGATCTGCCAGGCCCTGGAGCGGGGCATCCCCATCCTCTCCGCACTGGGCACTGGGAATAAGCTGGACCCCTCCCTGCTGGAGGTGACGGACCTGAGTAAAACAAAGGGCTGTCCCTTGGCCCGGGTCATGCGCCGGGAGCTGGGCCGGCGGGGCATCCGGCGCCTGAAGGTGGTCTACAGCCCCGAGGAGCCCGCCTGGTGCCAGCAGCTGGAGGAGCCGCCGCCGGGCCGCCGGAGCGTGCCGGGGAGCGTGCCCTGGGTGCCGCCGGCGGCGGGCATCCTGCTGGGGGGCGCGGCGGTGATGGAGCTTATTGGGGGTCTGCTCCCCCAAAAGGAGGAGCGTGTATGAACATCCGAAGAGCGGAGGAGCGGGATATCCCCCGGCTGGGAGAGCTGCTGCTCCAGGTCTGCCGGGTTCACTGCCAGGGCCGGCCCGACCTCTTCCGGGCCGGCGGCAGGAAATATACCGACGGGGAGCTGCGGGAGCTGCTGGGGGACGAGGACCGTCCCGTCCTGGTAGCTGAAAACGAGGACGGCGCTGTGGCCGGGTACGCCTTCTGCGTCCGCCAGGAGCACCGGGGCGAGGGGGCCTTCAACGATTTGACCACCCTGTACCTGGACGACCTGTGCGTGGACGAGCAGTGCCGGGGGCAGCGCGTGGGGCAGGCGCTCTGCGAGGCCGTGCTGGCGCTGGCCAGAGATATGGGGTGCTACAATGTGACGCTCAATGTGTGGTCCTGCAACCCCGGGGCAATGAGGTTCTATGAGAAGCGCGGCTTGAAGCAGCAGAAAATCGGGATGGAGGTCATCCTCTAAAAAGAAGAGCGGGACATGGGAGAATCCTCCCCGTCCCGCTCTTCTTCGTTTCAGATACAATACATCGCAATGCAGATATACTGCAAAATGCTCCCGGCCAGCACAAACAGGTGCCAGACAAAGTGCATATAGTGCCTCTGGGACTTATAGAAAATAATCCCCGCCGTATACGCCACGCCGCCGGATACCAGCAGCGCCAGCCCCGCAGGCGGCAGCGCCTCCATAATTCCCCTCAGCGCCAGCACCACCAGCCAGCCCATCAGTGCGTAGAGCGCCAGGGACAGCTTGTCGAACCGCTTGAGGTCGATGGCGTTGAGGGTAATGCCCACCACCGCCAGGGTGGTATTGGTCAAAAACAGCAGCCACCCCGTCCTGCCCCCCACCACCAGCAGGGACATGGGGATATACGTCCCCAGAATCAGCAGGAAGATGGAGCAGTGGTCCATCACCCGCAGCACCGCCTTCAGACTGGGCCGCTTCACCGCGTGATAGACCGTGGACGCCGTGTAGAGCACCACCAGGCTGATCCCGTAAGCCGCCAGACTGAACACCGCCTTCGCCGACCCGGACATCGCCGCCCGGACCACCAGCGGGATCGCCCCGCCCAGCGCCAGCACCGCCCCAAAGCCGTGAGACAGGGTGTTTGCCAGCTCCTCCCCCGCCGTCTGCGCCCGTTTTACCTTCCCTGCTGCCATCATAAGCCCTCCTTTGCATTTCAAAAACAACTACATCTAATATTTAATATTATTATACGTTGTTTAGGCGAATATGTCAAGCGCGTTTCCGGCATTATTTTTTGATTTTCCATATTGCATTATTCGTGGAAATTGTCTATACTGGAGAAAATGAGCGAAAGGAGACCGGCGGTATGGATATGGAAGAGATGGAGCGGGCGCGGCTGGCGGAGTGGATGGACAGCAGAAGCCGGGCCAATCTGCCGGACTGGGACAGCCTGCCCCAGCTGGAGCTGTACATGGACCAGGTGATTATTCTTTTGACGGAGTACCTCTCCCCCCTCTGCCGGAGCGGCGAGGAGAAGGCCGTGACGGCCAGCATCATCAACAACTATGTGCGGATGCACGTGATGCCGCCGCCCCGGAAGAAAAAATATGGCCGAATCCACCTGGCCTGTCTGGTGATCATATGCGTGCTCAAGCAGAGCCTGAGCATCTCCTGCATCCAGCGGATGCTGCCCCAGGACCAGAGCGAGGAGGCGATGCGGCGGCTGTATGACGACTTCGTCCGGGAGTACCGGGCGGCCTCCCAGGCGTTTGTGCGGTACGTCCAGTCCCCGGAGAGCTCCCTCCTGCCCAAGGGCGGCGGCAGCTTCACCACCTCCACGGCGGTGTTCGCCACCCTGGCCAAGGATTTGACGGAGTACCTGCTCCGGGACGAGGACGCGGAGGACGACGAGGATTAAATAAAGGAGCCGACTTTATGACAGCGAGCAACCGGCTTTTCCGGTGGCGGGACCCCTACGATCTGGCGGGGACGGAAGCGCTTTTCGCCGCCGCTATGGCGGAGAACGCGGCGTTTCAGCGGGAAAATTGCCCCGATTATGCCCGTATCCTGCAGCTGCGGGGCTTCGACGCGGCGCGGCTGGCGGCGGGGGACCTGGCCGCTCTGCCGCCCATCCCCACTCTGTACTTCAAGCACCATGTCCTGCTGTCCATGCCGGACAGGAAGCTGCCTGTCAAGGCCACCTCCTCCGGCACCAGCGGGGCGATGAGCCGCATCGGGTTTGATGTTGGGAGCCTGGCGCGGGGGGCGCGGATGGTCCTGCGGATGACCCGGTACCACCAGCTGCTCTCCCCCCGGCCCTGCCACTACCTGATTCTGGGCTACCAGCCCCGGCGGGAAAACCAGACCGCTTTCTCCAAAACCGGCTACGGCTTTACCTTCTTCGCCCCGGCCCTCAGCCGGACCTACGCCCTGGTCTGGCGGGACGGGAGCTACCGGCTGGAGCTGGAGGGCCTGCGGGACCGGCTTCTCCGGTGCGGGAGGGGGTCCGCGCCGGTGCGGACCATCGGCTTTCCCGCCTATACCTACCTGCTCCTCCGCCGGATGGAGGAGGAGGGGGTGCGCCTGCGCCTGCCCAAGGGGTCCATGGTCACCATGGGCGGGGGCTGGAAGCAGTTCGAGGGCCGGAAGGTGGAGAAGCGTGAGCTCTACCGTCTGGCCTGGGAGGTGCTGGGGATTCCCGAGGAGAACTGCGTGGAGTTCTTCGGCGCGGTGGAGCACCCGATTCTGTACACCACCTGCCGGAGCCACCACTTCCATGTGCCGGTGTACAGCCGTGTGATCATCCGGGACCCAGACACCCTGGAGCCGGCGCCGGACGGGACGTCGGGGCTGGTGAACCTGCTGACGCCCATGGCGGCGAGTATGCCCATTCTCAGTGTCATGACCGACGATTTAGGGATTCTCCACAGGGCGGAGGAGTGCCCCTGCGGCATTGCCAGCCCCTGGCTGGAGATTCTGGGCCGGGTGGGGGCGCGGGATATCGTCACCTGCGCCGCCGGAGCGGCGGATTTCCTGAAAGGGGGCGGAGGCGCGTGATTCTGGCCCACGGCGTTCTGTATGAGGACAGCCAGCTCCCCCGCCTGCGGCAGTCGCTGGAGGCGGCGTGTCAGGAGACCATTGCCGGACAGTCCATCCGGCCGGAGATCGTCATTGACGCCTGTGACAGGCTGGCCCGGAAGGCGGCGGCAGGCGAATATGACCACCTTCTGGAGCCCTTTCTGACCGCCTTTCAGATTGATCCCGGCCAGTTCCAGGCGGCGCTGAGGCTCTTCCGCCGGGAGAGCCTGGAGGATAAGCTTTCCCTGGAGCTGGGGCCGGACCCGGCGGAGACGCCCCTCCTCCACGAGGGCTTCTCCCCTATCCAGCGGCGGCGGTACCCCCTGGGCGTGCTGCTGCACATCGCCGCCGGGAACGTGGACGGCCTGCCGGCCTACAGCGTGGTGGAGGGTCTGCTGGCGGGGAACATCAACATTTTGAAGCTGCCCTCCATGGACCACGGGGCGTCCATTCTGCTGCTGGCGGAGCTGGCGCGGCTGGAGCCCAGGCTGAAGGACTTTATCTACGTATTCGACGTGCCCTCCACGGACCTGGAGAGTCTGACCGCCTTCGCCCGGGCTGCCGACGGGATTGTGGTCTGGGGCGGGGACGAGGCGGTGAGAGCCGCCCGGCAGCTGGCGGAGCCGGACACGAGGATCATCCCCTGGGGCCACAAGCTCAGCTTCGCCTACGCCACAGCGGACGCCTCGGAGGGGGATCTGCGGGCGCTGGCGCGGCATATCTGCCTGACCCGGCAGCTGCTGTGCTCCTCCTGCCAGGGGATTTTTCTGGATACGGAGGACATGGGGGCGGTTCAGGCGCTGGGTGAGCGGTTCTTCGCCCTTCTCCGGGAGGAGAATCGCGCGTATCCTCCGGCGGACGTCGGCCTCCGGGCCAAGGCGACGCTGCACCTGTGCGGCGAGGAGCTGGAGGCCCACCGGACCGGGCGGCGTATTCTGCGGGGCGGCGGGGTGAGCGTGACGATCTGCCCGGACAGCGAGCTGGAGCTGTCCCTCCTGGCGGGGAACTGCTGGGTGAAGCCCCTGCCCCGGGGAAGGCTCATCCGGACGCTGAAGCCCCGGAAGGGGCGGCTCCAGACGGCGGGGCTGCTGTGCGCCCTGGAGGAGCGGGCGGCGCTGGGCGGACTGCTGGCCCGGGCTGGGGTGGTGCGGGTGACAGAGGCCGGGGAGATGTCCCGGACCATCCCCGGGGAGGCCCACGACGGGGACTATCCCCTGCGCCTGTACAGCCGGATTGTGGAGATTGCGTAAAAGGAGAGGACCGCGGCAAAAATGCCGCGGTCCTCTCCTTCACTTGCCCAGCTCTTTTGTTTTTTCCGCGGCGGCGATGACCGCGTCCATGGCGGCGGACCGGAAGGCCCGCTGCTCCAGCACCCGGACCCCGGCAATGGTGGAGCCGCCGGGGGAGCACACGGCGTCCTTCATGACGCCGGGGTGATCCCCGGACTCCAGCATGAGCCGGGCAGTGCCCTCCAGCATCCTGGCGGCATAGAGGAGGGCCTTCGCCCGGGGCAGGCCGCAGGCCACGCCGCCGTCGGCCAAGGCCTCGATGAACAGGCAGGCAAAGGCGGGGCCGCAGCCGGCTACGGCGCTGCCCGCATCAATCAGGCGCTCCTCCAGACGGTCCAGCACCCCGGCTCCCGACATAGCGTTCGTAAAAAAGTCCAGCTCCTCTGCCGTCACGGCGTGGTTGGCGTCGCAGAGGATGATCCCCTCGCCTATGGCGCAGGGCGTATTGGGCATAATGCGGATCACCGGGTACTCTCCCCCGGCCATAGCCGCGATGCGCTCCATGGTCAGGCCCGCGGCCATGGTCACCAGGACAAAGCGGTCTGTCCGCTCCGCCAGGACGGGGGCCAGCTCCTCCAGAAGGCCCTCCATCATCTGGGGCTTGACTCCCAGGAGGATGTAGTCCGCCTCCCGGGCCGCCTGCTCTGCCGGGCCCCAGGAGCAGCCCAGCTCCCGGGCCAGCGTCTCCGCCTTGGCGGGGGTCCGGTTGCTCAGGAGGATTTTTTCCGCCGGAAGGGCCTTCGCCGCCGCCTTGGCCAGGGCCGAGCCCATGCTGCCGGTCCCGATAAATGAAAATGTATAATTTGCCATCATTTTTCCTCTCTGTTATCGCACCTGACCGTCGCCGGTGATCACATATTTGTAGGAGCACAGCTCCTCCAGGCCCATGGGCCCCCGGGCGTGGAGCTTCTGGGTGGAGATGCCCATCTCGCAGCCCAGGCCAAATTCCCCGCCGTCGGTGAACCGGGTGGAGACGTTCCAATAGACCGCCGCGCTGTCTACCAGAGCGATAAACTCCTCCGCCGTCTCCCGGTCGGCGGTGACGATGCAGTCGCTGTGGCCGGTGGAGTGGGCGGAGATGTGCTCCGCCGCCGCCCGGGCGCTGTCCACCACGCCGACGGCCAGGATATAGTCCAAAAATTCCGTGTCAAAGTCCCGCTCTCCTGCGGGAGTGCCGTCAATAATGACGGCGGCCCGGGGGTCCAGGCGCAGCTCCACCGGCTGGAGCCCCGCCGCCGCCCGGCCGTCCACCAGCCGCTTTTGCAGCATGGGCAAAAACGCCCCCGCCACATCCCGGTGGACCAGGCAGACCTCCTCCGCGTTGCAGACGCTGGGGCGGCTGGTCTTGGCGTTATCGATAATGCGGAAGGCCATCTCCAGGTCCGCCGCCCTGTCCACATACACATGGCAGATTCCGGTGCCTGTCTGGATGCAGGGGACCAGGGCGTTCTCCACGCAGGAGCGGATGAGCCCCGCCCCGCCCCTGGGGATGAGCAGGTCTACCAGCCCCACGGCGGTCATCAGCTCCCTGGCGCTCTCCCGGGTGGTGTCCTGGACCAGGCTCACCAGCGCCCCGGGCAGGCCCGCCCGCTCCAGCCCTCTCCGCAGGGCTTCCACAATGGCATTGGCGGACCGGAACGCCTCCTTCCCGCCCCGGAGGACGCAGGCGTTCCCGCTCTTGAGGGCCAGTGCGGCGGCGTCTGAGGTCACGTTGGGGCGGCTCTCATAGATAATGGCAATGACCCCCATGGGGACGCTGACCTTCCGGATGGTAATCCCGTTGGGCCGCTCCACAGTCCGCAGGGTCCGCCCCACGGGGTCGGACAGGGCCGTCACCTGCCGCACGCCCTCGGCCATGCCGGCAATCCGGTCCTCTGTCAGGGCCAGACGGTCCAGCATCACCTCCGCGATATGCCCCCGGGCGGCGTCCACGTCCAGGGCGTTGGCCGCCAGAATCGTCCCCCGCTCCTCCCATAGGCTGTCCGCCATGGCCAGCAGGGCCTCGTTCTTCTTTGCCGTGTCCGCCCGGCGCAGGGCGGGGTGGGCGCGGCGGGCTTCTTTCAAGATATCCAGGGTCGTCATCGATTGCACCTCGCTTCTTTATTTCCGACAAATCTCGTCCCCACGGCCTCCCCCTCCGCGATGCGGTAGAGGTCCTCCGGCCGGACACCGTTGGTGATAATCATATCGCACCCGGCCTCCATGCACATCCCCGCCGCCCGGAGCTTGGTGACCATGCCGCCGGTGCCCAGCTCGCTGCCCGCGTCCCCGGCCAGGGCCAGCAGCTCCGGCGTCAGCTCCCGGACCTCCGGGATGAGCTCCGCCGACGGGTCCTTCCTCGGGTCGGCGGTGTACAGGCCCTCGATATCGCTCATAAGCACCAGCAGCTCCGCCCGGACGTTCACCGCCACGATGGCCCCCAGGGTGTCGTTGTCCCCCACGGCGATCTCCGCCGTGGCCACAGTGTCGTTTTCGTTGACAATGGGCAGGGCCCCCAGCTGCAAAAGGCGAAAGAGGGTATTCTGGAAGTTCATGTGCCGCTGGCTATCCTCCACATCGGAGCCGGTCAGCAGGAGCTGGGCCACCGTGTGGTGGTATTCCGAGAACAGCTTGTCGTAGACGTACATCAGCTCGCACTGGCCCACCGCCGCCAGGGCCTGCTTGGTGGGCACGTCGTCGGGCTTCCGGGTCAGGTTCATCTTCCCCACGCCCATGGCGATGGCGCCGGAGGACACCAGGATAAGCTCGTGCCCCGCGTTTTTCAGGTCGCTCATCACCTTGCACAGCTTCTCCACCCGCCGGATGTTCAGCTTCCCCGTGGCGTGGGTCAGGGTGGAGGTGCCCACCTTGATGACGATTCTCATTGAATTTCTCCTTCCATGATTGGATACAGGTGTGGTATACTATAGCAGATTTCAGCGGAAATAGCAAGCGAGCCGGCACACCGGCGCTTCTTTTGCGTCATAGGGGATGGAAAGGAGGGATGCCCATGGAGGACATCCAAATCATCGACCTGTACTGGGCCCGGGACGAGGGGGCCATCCGGGAGACAGACAGCAAATACGGCGGCTTCTGCCACCGGCTGGCCATGAACATCCTCCACAGCTTCCAGGACAGCGAGGAGTGCGTCAGCGACACCTACGGCCGCTGCTGGGACACCATGCCGCCCCAGCGGCCCGGGAGCCTGCGGGCCTACCTGGGGACTATCGTGCGGAACCTGTCCATCTCCCGCTACCGGGCCTTCCACGCCCAGAAGCGCTTTTCCGGCGCGGAGGTGCTCCTCAGCGAGCTGGCCGACTGCGTGCCCGCCCCGGAGAACGTCCAGAGGACGGTGGAGTCCGGGGAGCTGGGGGAGCTCATCGGCCGCTGGCTGGAGGGCCTGGGGGCGGAGGACCGGGCCCTGTTCATCCGCCGGTACTGGGCCGGCGAAGCGGTGAAGGAGCTGGCCGGGGAGCTGGGACAGCGGCCCAACGCCGTGACCAAGCGGCTGCTGCGGCTGCGGGAGAGCTTGCGGAAAAGCCTGGAGAGAGAGGGGATCAGCGTATGAACAAGGCGGAAATCTTTTTCGACGCCATCACCGGCCTCCGGGAGGAGCTGGTGGAGGAGGCCCTGGACTGCCGCTTCCGCCGGCGGGTCCCCTGGAGCAGGTACGCGGGGCTGGCGGCGTGTCTGGCCCTGGTGGTATGCGTGGGCTGGTTCGGGCTCATGCTTGCCGGCGGCGGCATGGGCGGCAGCGGCGCCGACAACGGCTTCAACACCAGCAGCGGCGGCAGCGAAGTCTCCGGCGACACCTCGCCTCCCCAGGTCCCGGAGGCTCCCGTCGAGGAGACCGTGCCCGGCGACAGTCCGGATTTGGGAGAAGGAACGCCCGCGGAATCTGTCTTTACGGCGGTAGTACTGGAGGTCCATGAGCGCTATATTCTGGTAGAGCCCCTGGAGGGTGAGGAGATACGGCGCACCGCAGACCGGATTACCGTATCCACCGGGGAGCTGGAGGACCTGCCGGAGTTGGAAGCGGGGGATTTGGTGGTGGTCGCCTTCGGCGGCGGCGTCATGGAGTCCTACCCCGCTCAGCTGGGCGAGGTGTACAGCGTGGAGCTGGCGGAATAGGAAAGGAGCGGCCCCGGAAATACTCCGGGACCGCTTGCTTGCTTTTATTGTTACCGTCTTCTCCCCCGATAGCCGCTGCTCCGCGCGCCGGACCGGCTCTTAGGCTTCCGGCGCTTGGAGCGGAAGAAGAGCCGCAGTACGGCGATCATCACGACCAGCCCCACCGCGCCGGCGGCGCTGTAGCGGACGGCCGGCTTCTGGAGGAAGAGCATCACGTCCCGCTGAAACACCAGCAGGCGGGAGGCGGACACGTCGCTGTCCGCCAGCAGATTCACCGTGTCGTACACCTTGTCCCCATAGCTGAGGGTGATCTGCCCCAGCACCTGCCCCCGCTGGATGGGGGCCTCCACGCTCTCGGACACAAAAGTGCACTCCCGCTGGATGTCCAGGGCCGGATCCATGTTGTTGGGGATAAGGCGCTCCACCTCCCGGGCGGGGTGGACCTTGACATAGTTGACCTCCTGGGAGAGGGTCACGGGCACCTCGGCAATGGACTCCCCCT
>JAAWHO010000015.1 GCA_022795905.1 Oscillospiraceae bacterium | reverse complement strand
GAAGCGGGAGCGGGCGGATGCCCGCTCCCGCAGAGGGTTTGCTCAGCCACCAATTCTGGTGATAGCCTGATCGGGGTTGCTGATAATGTTAGAAGTCCATGTTTTTGGCGTACCTGATCCATCGCCCCATGTAATCCGAATATAGGCTCCGGTTACATCAAGCACTCCGCCATTTTCGCTCTGCCCATAAATAAATTCCACATTCAAGTCCTTATTCGTGGGGGGGCCATTCAATGCGGAGAAATAAGCTCTGGCAATCAGGAAGCCGGACGATATTGGTGCATTTGTAAAACTGAGTTCCACAGACGCACCTTCTTTGGTGTTATTAAAAACAGGAGTATCAAATCCGGCCGGAGGAGTGCCTGCGGGGAAAAATGTAGCAGCAGTAATCTCCGTTTTCAAATCTTTTCCGCTATACAGGGGCCTGTCGAAAATAAGAGATATTCTGCCTGTAAACCTCTGCGTTTGGGGATCATAGTCGCTCAAAGTAGCGGAGGCGTTTACCAGCTCCGGTGGTGTCGATCTGACCACAGAGACCGGGAAGTACATACGGTAAGAGTCGTTGAGTGTGTTGTCCGGAAGCTCCGAATTTCGCGCCACGACAACAATCGCGTAATTTGTACCCGGGAAGATCTTGTCATTGGGCGTAATAATTTGGTTTGGAGCCACCGAAATCGGGCCGCCGCTTTTGTCTTCCCATTTTTCATATTTCTGCGGTGTATTAGGAACGCTCAAGTTTTCAGAGGAACCGCTGCGAATCCACTGGCCCACCTGCTGCCGCATCCCGGCGGAAGCATAAATGTCAAATACAGAAAAGCCGTTATAGCTGTTCATATTTGGTGTCCCGTAGCCTGGAATATACGTTTTGTCGTTCTTTTTCTTCATCGCTGTGCTGACCTCGTAAGGTTCAAGCAGCGCCTGCTTTAATGTATAGTCCTTATAGGCATCCGGAAGCTCCTGATCGCTGCCCAAGTTAGAATAAGCCGAGAGCTTCAAGTTTTTCAGATTTTCCAGCTTATTATAGTTTTCCTCGGTGTAAATCAGGTACTCCACATCTGCCGCAATGTCTGTGGAAACCATTGCGCCGTCGTCTGTGGAATTGATGGTAATCTTGGGCTTTTTCACAGGTGTCGTTGTAAACTTATAGATGAACACCTCGGACAGATCATCCGCCTCGCCCTTGATAACGATGTAGATGTAATAGGTCGTATCCGATTCCAGTTCCTGGGGCACCTCGACAGTCATATTTGCCACACCCCGATAGGTGGCGTTGCCGGTAATGGCCTTTGCACCGTCCTCCCAGCCTCTGGGGTCAAAGATCCTCTCCTTCTTCGGCTCGTCAAGAGGTATCGGAGGTGTTCTCAGCTTATCCTGACCGCTTGGAACTTTGCCCTGCGCTTCCGTACCGTTTCGCGGAACCTCACTGCATTTAATATTTCTTTTGCCGTCTGGGATGACCGTTGGATCCTTGACAATCGTCGTGACATCCGGCTGCCAGCCGTCCTCCGTTCCATTTTCCCCATTGACGTCCGCCCTGCCGATGGCATAGTAGACATACCCTTCCCGGTTCAGCGTCAGGGACATAGTGACATGGGAATCTGTAGCGGTAAAGGTAGGTGATCCGGATGCGAAGTAGGGCAGGGTGGAATCTGTGAAGGACTTAGGCAGAAGGACGTAGTCTTCCGTTTTCCCCTCCGCCGTCCACACGCCGATGGACTTCGCGCCAGTCGCCAGTCCTCCCTGTTGGATGCTCTCCCACCGTTTGAAGCTGAAATTGGAACGCAAATCGTTAAGATTGCCAGTCTGTCCCGCCGCCACATAGGCACGGAAATTAACTGTTCCGTTCCACTCATCCTGTTTCTCAGAGGCGCTGACCTTCTTCAGCGTGACGACGAACTCATAGCGGTAATCGGAGTTCAGGTTTTTCAGCGGCGGGAAGAACTTACGGTCAGTACAGCCTCCAAAGAAGCCGTTGATAGGCCGTCCTCCCCAGTTTCCTTCGTTAACGCTGATATCCCCGCTATAGCCCAGGTAGACCCAGCCGTTGGCGTCCGCCGTTCCGTAGCCGTCCTGGGTGGGAAGCATGTCGAGATTTTTCTCATTGGCCGCGTCCCTGGCCCAGTCCTTGCCGGGCTCTGTGATCACCTTGCCGCTGGCGTCCGTCACCCGGTAGAAGAGGTCGAAGGAGACGCTGGTGTCGGAGAACAGCAGAATATCATAGCTGATGTTCTCGTCCACTGTTTCGGTCGAATTGGGCAGCAGACGGAAGCTCATGTGAACGTCGGTCAGGGTGCCCGCTTTTTCATCGTCTGTCGTACCGGTCGCGTCAGGGTTCAGAATGATCGGCTTATTGTTGGCATCTTTATCAACATCGGCCAGATTCCCTGCGGTGCGCTTCGGCGCGTAGGGCCCCGTAGTTCCCGCGCCGCCCATGTTAACCAGATTCACCTGGGCGAACTCGATCTCAATGACGGGGACATTGTGTCCTGTCTCCACCGGGGTGTTGAAGTTGACCGGGCTGGGGGACAGAACGTTCTGCTTGGCCGAGGTATCGGTCAGATTCGAGATCTCGAAGTAGTAGGTGCTCCCCGCGTTCAGGCTCAAGCCCTCGTTCAGGAACTTGACCAGGAGCTTGCCTTCCTTCATGGAGAGCTCGATCTTCCCTTCTCCATAATCGATGTATTCATTCGAGTTCTCCGGCGTCACAAGCGTGCCGTCAATCACCGGCACCAGCTCGGGCTTGCCCTGAAGCGGGTTCTGCTTATAGAGCTTGATGCTCCCCTCGATGGAATCCCGCAGCCGCTGCCAGGCGGTAGCCTTACTGGAGCTCACCGCGTTCTGGTAGGCTTCCCACAGATCCCAGAAGCTGTCGCCGCCGCCCGTTCCGGCGTAGCGCACGTTCTCGCTGAACTCCAGCACAATATCGGTTCCCCGGACAGGCCGCTTGGTGTCGTCCTCGCCGATAAACTGGGTAAAGTGCTGTGTAATCTTGGGCCCGTTGGTATCCAAGGTGCTGATCGTGATCTTCTTAACGGTATAGGACCAGTTCCCCGCCGCGTCCTGGGCCACATAGTAGAGGTCATAGGCCTTCTCCGGCTCCAGACCAGTTACATTGATCGCCCCATCAATATTCTCCGTGGCGTTTACCCGCCCGGAGGCGATGGCGTTGAGGCCCGAGGAAACCTGGAGCTTGGCGTAGTCATCGGTGAGAAGGATCGTGCTCTCGCCGGGCTTGGGCTTGGGGTAGTCCGCCCCGGCCTCCACCACGGCCCAGAACACCACGCCGGTTTCATTGAGCCGGAAGGTCAGACCCACACTGTTGGTCTGGACGTTATTCACGGTGGGCTCCACGATGAACTCCGGCGGCGTCCTGTCCACAGTGGTAAAGGTCAGGCTTGTTACGGCAGAGCTGTTGGCCCCGTTGAGGTCGGTCAGCCAGAAGTAGACGGTATAGGTCTCCTGCTCCTCCAGGGTCAGATCGTTGACCCAGAACACGTCGGCCGTGTTCTTAGACAGCGTCCGCACGCCGTAGCCCAGATTGCCGGTCACACGGGCCGTCCGCAGCTCGTCGGGGGTGGGAGCCTGGGCGCCCTGGGGCAGCAGCGCGTAGTACATCACGCAGTCCTTGTTTGCCATGACTGTGGCCTGGCCCCGGGTATCCTCGATGAGGGACATATAGGGATACCCCTGGTTGAACGCCGGCACGGTATTATCGGGGGTGGTGAAGGCAATAACCTTCAGCGGGCTCTGATTGCCCCGCTCATCCACCAGCACGGCGGACAGGTAGTAGGACCCGCCGGAGAGCAGTCCCGTCACCGCAGCGGTGACCTCCTCGTCGCCCTGGGGCGCCAGCACGGTGCCCCGCTGCACGGCGATGGAGCCGTAAGCGGGAGGCTTGATAAGATCGTCCACGCCCACGGAGCCGTCGGTGATGGCGCTGACCGCCCAGTGGATAGTGCCCCGCTTGTTGGTGGCGAACACCGCGGAGATGGAGTTGGGGGCCACGTCGGCGGCCATGGGATAGCCGGAGAGGATCAGAGGCTCCCGGGAGGACTCGTCCGCCCCGGTGGAATCCATCTCCTGGCCGTTAATCACGGCGGTGATGCCCGGGCGGATCTGGATCTCGTCAGGCAGCATGGTCACAATGGAGCCGGGGGCGTTGACATTGAGCTTCTCCACGTCGCCCTGGCCGGTGACATTGGTGGCCACGTCCAGGTTCAGCTCCTTGACCTCCGCCCCCCGGTTGACGTCCAGGGTGGCGTTGACGGCGTCCTCATCCACCGTCAGCTTGGCCACGGTGCCCTTGGCGGCCTGAACCAGGGAGCCGGGGGTCTTGTTGACGACCTCCTCCACCCGGCCGGCCAGGTCCAGCTGGATTCCCTCGTCGCCGTTGAGCTCGATGTACTTCAGCCCCAGCCCGTCGGGGGTGTTGTCCTCGATGTAGGCGCTGGTGCGCACGGTGGTCTTGCCGATCTCGGTAATGCCGTCGGCCTGGATGGTGACATAGTTGTCCTGAAGGTTGTCCACCAGCAGCTCGTCGGCAATGACGTTGCGCATGAGAATACTGGCCCCGCCGCTCTCACTCTCGCCGGTGCCGCTGGCGATGATGCGGCCGAGGACCGTCACATTCTCCAGCTTGATGTTCCCCAGCCCCACGCCGCCGGTAACGTACAGGTCGCCGCTGATGACGGTGTCCCGCAGCGTCACGCCGGGGGAGGAGATGGTCACGTTGCCGAACACGCCCCCCAGGGTGTAGTCGCCCTCCGCCTGGATGGGGGTGCCGATGGTGCGGCTCATAAGCGCGGCCATCTCGCCCCAGCTCACGTCGCGCTGGGGCCGGAAGGTGCCGTCGTCATAGCCGGAGACCAGATAGTGCTCCAAAGACGCCTTGATGGTGCCCCGGCTCCAGTTGCTGATCTGCCGGGCGTCGGAGAAGTCCATAATCTCCCCCGGGGAGTCCTGGAGCATCATGTTCCGCCCCAGGATGGTGGCGGCGGTCTCCCGGTCCAGGGGGTCGTTGGGGGAGGCGGTGGTCTCGCTGGTCCCCTGGATATACTTGGCGGTGTAGGCGATGCCCACGTCGTCATAGAACCAGTCGTACTCGCTCACGTCCTCAAAGGGGGTGGGCCCGGGCACATGGTAGCCGTAGGCCCGGTTCACAATGGACATAAAGTCCGCCCGGGTCAGCGCGTCGTTGGGGCTGTCCACCTGGTCGGCCCGGATGAGGCCCCAGTCCGCCATCTGGGCCAGGTAGTCGTCGGCCCAGTGGGCCTCGGCCTCCCCGCCCGGCAGGGCCGGGAGGAAGCCGAGAACCATTACCGCGGCCAGCAGGAGCGAAACCGCCCTCGCCCGCCAGGAACGTACATACTGCATAGGGAAAACTCCTTTCTGAACATTGGGGAAGCATATCGCCGCGAAATTGCCGTGCAGAGGCCGATGTCCCCGCCGGCCCGATCCCTGTCCCCGCCGGTCCGTCCCGCGGACGGGCCAACGGGGACATCGGCCCCTGCCAACACCATTCCGGCAATCCTACTGCTCCGTCTGCTTCTTGGGCCTGGGGCGGCTGACCTGGATGCTGAACACCGCCTTGCGGATGGCCATCTCCTCGTCCAGGCACAAATCCACAAACCGGGCGGCGTACAGCGGCATCTCCTCCTCGCTGGGCAGTTCCTTGAGAACCCTGGTGCGCAGCAGCAGGGGGGAGTCCGTCACCGGCAGCACCATCTGCACAATCTCCCCCACGCTGAGCTTCACCTCGCTGTAAAAGGCCGCGCCGCCGCAGCTGAGGTCCTTGCCCACGATGCTCCGCTGGCCCCGCCAGTACCCGGTGATGGGGTAGATGTGGCTGTGGAAGTCCGTGAGAATCCGCAGGTTCTCCCGGGCCTCCGCCCCCAGCACGGCGCTGGGCCGGATGACCAGCCGTTCCCCCCGCTGTATGGTCACGACGCCCTTCTTGGACGCCGCCTTCACATCCAGGGAGATCATCTGGATCTCGCCCACCTGGGTGAAATCCATGTCCGGCTCCTCCAGAAGGCGCATCTGCACCACCTCCGAGCCCGGCGGGGACTCCAGGTTCGCCTGGGCCAGGGGACAGCCCTCGCTGTCCAGAATCAGGTATAATTTCTCCATCAGCTCTCTCCTTTCTCCGCCGCGCCGGCGGGCTGGGCCTGGGCGGCGGCCTCCGCCTGCCGGGCCGCCTCCTCCTCTGCCAGCTGCCGGGCGGCCTCCTCCTCCGCCGCCTTCCTGGCGGCGGCAGCCTCCTCCCGCTGCCGGCGGGCCTTATCCGGGTCCGACGGGTCGAACTCCAGGAAGTAGACATAGATCTCCACAATCGCCCGGTACAGCGAGTCCGGGATCTCCTGCCCCAGGGAGAGCTGGGACAGCATGGTGGCCAGGGAGGTATCCTCATAGACCGGCACGCCGTTCTCCGAGGCCACCTCTACAATCTTTTCCGCCAGATACCCCATGCCGGAGGCCACCACCACCGGCGCGCCGTCGCCCCCGTCGTACCGCAGGGCCACCGCCCGCCCGGAGGGCTGGGGCTGAGCTCGATCACGCCTTGACATCAATACTGTTCGCTCCTTGAAAGATTTTTGGGAACACCCCGGAGATGGTCAGGGGCTTCTCCGAGCGCCGGACCTGCACTCCGGCGGGGTTCAGCCCGTTCTCCGTGAGAATCCGGGTCAGCTCGCCCCGCACCACGTCCGAGAAGGGGGCCACGGGCTCGGGGCAGTAGACCTGGAGGTCCACGCTGTCCCGCTGGCAGGAGAGCACCATGTCAAAGAAGCCCAGCCCCTGGATATCCATCTTGAACAGGAAGCGGATGGTGTTGTCCCGTCCGCCCTTCCCCCGCTTCATATTCTCCTCCGCGTCCGGGTCCACCCACATCTCGCTGAACATCATCTTCCCGTCCCAGTCCAGGGGGAAGATCATATGGTTGAGGGGCATATAGACGCTCTCGTTGACAAGGAAGGCGGAGAGAATGTTGCGGAAGGCCTCCTGGGCCTCGCTCCCCGCCCCGCCCCGGAGGGCCCACTGGGCCGCCCGGGCCAGCTGCTGGGCGAACTGGTCCTTGGCCGACGCATTGGAGAAGTCGCTGTGCTCGACCATGTGCAGCAACGCCGCGTCGCTGAGCCCCCCCAGCTTCTCCCGCAGCACGTTGTTGGCCGTGAGCTGGTGGAAGGCCTGGAGCAGCCCGTCCTTGGACCCGTTCTCATACCTGGCCACGTCCAGAGCCAGCATGGAGATGAGCATCCGGCTCAGGCCCATGTCGTTGGTCTTGGCGGTGTAGCCGGCCAGGAAGGGGAGGATGGTCCCCTGGAGCAGCCTGAGCGCCCCGGCCCGGTCCCCCCGGCCCATGCTCTGCTCCAGCTGGGAGACATGGGTGAGCAGCTGGTTGCCCCAGCTGGCCGGGATGGCCCTTGTCAGCTTCGTCAGCGTCCGCAGCAGGTTCCCCTGAATATGCTGGGAGGAGGAGTAGTCGCTGTAGCGCTTGAGAAATTGGAGGATGCTGCTTTTCACCGCCTCGGAGGTGGTCGAGCCGTAGGCCTCCCGCAGCACCGAGAACAGCGCCCCGCCGAAGCGGTTGCCGCTGGCCATCTGGTTTTTCAGGAACTCCCCCAGCTGGCCCTCGTCCATTCTGAGCATCTCCAGCAGGGCGGCCATCTCCACAGCCATGCCCTCCCCCACGCCGGAGGAGACCACGGTCCCCTGGTACATCCGCAGGACCTCGGCCATGGACTCGGCCAGGCCCGGCGTGCTGGCCAGGCGCTGGAGGAAGGCGGTGAAGTTGGAGTCGTAGCGGATGGTTCCGCCGCCGCTGGCGGCGTCGCCGGTGTCCTGCCGTTCCGTGCGGTTGTCCGCCCCGCTTACGCGGGAGGGGTCCGGCGCGTTCTGCAGCCTGGGGTCGCCGGGCAGATTGGGCAGATTCCGGTTGATATTCGCGTTGTCATGTCCCGGGACAGGGTTGGTCACGCCGAGCAGCTCGGGCATTGGTGACACTCCCTTCAATAAAAGTTTGTGGATGTCTTAATTTTTTGTCCGGTCCTGCCGATAACCCTTTTGATAAAGCCAACGCGGGGGCCCTATGCCCTTTTTTCATCACCCCCGCTGGAATATTCATGTGAAGAGGTGGCGTTTTATGGGCAGTGGCAACGACAGCATCCTGGATATGTATTTGTACGAGACAAATACCCTTCTTGAGCAGCTTGACGGTATTCTGCTTGCGGCCGAGCAGGCCGACACATTCTCGCAGGACAACGTCAACGAGATCTTCCGCATCATGCACACCATCAAGGGCTCGTCGGCGATGATGGAATTTTCCTCGCTGATGACCGTGGCCCACCGGATCGAGGACTTGTTCTTCATCATCCGGGAGCGGACCATGGACGCGGTGCCGGAGGCCATGCGCCCGGAGCTCTTTGATATGCTCTTTCAGGCGGTGGACTTCTTCCGCGGGGAGATCGAAAAGGTGGAAAACGGGGAAGCTCTCTCCAGTTCTATCGACAGTATCGTAGATAAAATTAATAGTCTGGTTGATAAAATTCAGGGGGGAGGAGGCGCCGCCGCAGAGGCTCCGGCCCCGGCCGCGGCCCCTCCCGCCGAGGCGGCGGCCCCCCCTGCGGCGGAAGCTCCGGCCGCGCCCGCGGCGCCGGTCCCCGCGCCGGCTGACGCGGCCTACCCCTTCGGCATCCACGTCTTTTTTGACGAGGGCAGCGGCATGGAGAACCTGCGGGCCTTCATGCTGGTGACGGCCGTGCGGGAGTTCACCGGGGAGTTTATCTGCCATCCCGAGGGGGTGGAGGACGACCCCTCCACCGCCGACGTCATCGCCGACCAGGGCTTCGTCGTCTGGTTCAAGACCGTGAAGGACCGGGATCAGGCCCTGCTGGCGGCCAAGAGCGCCAGCTCCGTGCGCTCCTACCAGCCGGTGGACGCCGCGGTGAAGGCCCCCGCCGCCCCCGCGCCGGAGGAGCACGCCGCTCTCGCGCCGGAGGCCGCCAAGCCCGCCGCCCCCGCGCCGGAGGAGCACGCCGCGCCCAAGGCGCCCGCCGTCGGCCAGCAGCACGCCAAGGAGAGCCTTATCAGCGTCAACCTCTCCAAGCTGGACCAGCTCATGGCGGTGGTCAGCGAGATTGTCATCTCCGAGTCCATGGTCACGGCCTCCCCGGATCTCAAGGGGCTGCGCCTGGACAACTTCACCAAGTCCGCCCGGGAGCTGCGCAAGCTCACCGACGACCTCCAGGACGTGTCCATGTCCCTGCGGATGGTCCCGGTCTCCAGCGTGTTCCAGAAGATGAACCGCATCGTCCGGGATATGAGCAAGAAGCTGGGCCGCCCCGCCCGCCTGGTCCTCATCGGGGAGGACACCGAGGTGGACAAGACCATTGTCGACGGCATCAGCGACCCCATTATGCACATCGTGCGCAACTCCATGGACCACGGCCTGGAGGAACACCAGGAGGAGCGCATTGCCGCCGGGAAGGACCCTGTCGGGGAGATCATCCTCTCCGCCCGGCACACCGGCAGCGAGGTCATCATTGAGATCAAGGACGACGGACGGGGCGCGGACTGCCAGGCCATCCTCAACAAGGCCATCCGCCAGGGCCTGGCCGACCCGGACCGGGAGTACAGCCAGAAGGAGATTCTCAACTTTATGATGATGCCCGGCTTCTCCACCAACACCGAGGTCACGGAGTACTCCGGCCGCGGCGTGGGCCTGGATGTGGTGAAGAAGAATGTGGCGGACGTGGGCGGCACCGTGACCCTGACCAGCGAGCTGGGCAAGGGCATGACCACCACGCTGAAAATCCCCCTGACCATGGCCATCATGGACGGCATGGCGGTGTCCGTGGGCGACTCGATTTTCACCATCCCCATCAACAACATCCGCTCCTCCACCAAGGTCACCGACAAGGACATCGTCCACGACCCCGCCCGGGGCGAGATGATCAAGTTCCTGGACAACTACTATCCCATTGTCAGGGCCAAGGAGCTCTTCCAGATGGAGGAGGGCCACGACGATGTGGCCGACGGCATCATCATCTGGCTGGAGACGGGCGACCGGTCCTACTGCCTCTTTGTCGATGAGCTCATCGGCCAGCAGCAGATCGTTGTCAAGCCCCTGCCCCCCTATGTCAACAGCTTCAACGTCAAGAGCTGCGGCATCACCGGGTGCAGCATCCTGGGCGACGGCAGCATCAGCATCATTCTGGACGTGGCCAATCTCTACAGCGCGGCCCAGGACATCTTCTAATTAAGGAAGGGAGCAATCAACAATGCCAGACGAAGTACTGTTTGCCAAGCACGACGATATGGACGCCGCTGTGGAGAACACCGCGCCGGAGAGCCTCAGCGACAAATACCTCATCTGCCTCTCCGACGGCCTCCTCTACGGCATTGAGGCCAACGAGGTGGTGGAGATCATCACCGACCACACCATCACCCGCCTGCCCCGGGTCCCCCACTATGTGCGGGGCATCATCAACCTCCGGGGGCAGATTATTCCCATCATTGATATGCGGCTGCGTCTGGGCAAGATGCCCCAGGAGGACAACTGCATCATGGTTGTCAACGTGGAAAGCCAGCTGGTGGGCCTCCTGGTGGACGGCGTGGAGAAGATGGTGGACATCCCCCGGGAGTCCATTCTGCCCATGCCCACCCAGAACCCCCAGAAGCTCATCTCCGGTATGTGTTCCCTGCCGGAGGGGACGACTATGCTGATTCTGGACTGCGACCTGCTGCTCCACGGCTGATCCCCACACACCCCGACGAAAGGAAACATCCGTCATGCCAGTCATGAATAACATTTCCAACGAGGATTTCAACCGTCTGGTCCGGTTCATGCACAGCCAGTACGGCATCGATCTCTCCCAGAAGAGGCAGCTGGTCACCAGCCGCCTCTCCTCCCTGCTCTCCCAGCGTGGGTACAGCGGCTTCGGCCCTTTCCTGGACGACCTGCTGCGCAAGAAGGATCCCGGCGACATTGAGCAGGTACTCAACCGCCTGACCACCAACTACACCTTCTTTATGCGGGAGCAGGAGCACTTCAACTTCTTTACCGGCACTATGCTCCCGGAGCTGGTGCGCCGCCACCAGCGGGATAAGGTGCTGGCCATCTGGAGCGCGGGGTGCTCCAGCGGCGAGGAGCCCTACAACATCTCCATGTGCATCAAGGATTTCCTGGGTCCCCAGGCCAACCAGTGGGACACCCGGGTGCTGGCCACGGACATCTCCCAGAAGGCCCTGGCCTCCGCCAAGAGGGGCATCTACGAGCTGCCCGACACCATCCCCCCCAACTGGAAGAAGCGGTATTTCGTGCCCGCCGGGAAGGGGGCCAGCCAGTACATGGTGGCCCCGGAGATCCGGAACAATGTGATTTTCCAGACCTTCAACCTGATGGACCCCATCAAATTCCGGGTGAAGTTCGACGTCATCTTCTGCCGGAACGTGATGATCTACTTTGACCAGCCCACGAAAGATGCCCTGGTCCGCCGCTTCTACGACGCCACAGTCCCCGGCGGCTACCTGCTCATCAGCCACTCGGAAAATCTGAGCAAGGACACGCCCTATAAGACCGTGGCTCCCTCCACCTTCCAAAAGCAGGTGTAGGAGGGCGGTACATCTCAAAGAAGGAGGCGGCATAGACTATGTGGCCTGCAACAAAAAAGATACGCGTCATGGTGGTGGACGACTCCATCATGGCCCGGACTATGATCGCCCAGGGCCTGGGCAGGCATTCCCGCATCGAGGTCGTCGGCACCGCCATCAACGCCCAGGACGCTCTGGCGAAGGTGGGGCAGTACAAGCCGGACGTCATCACCTCCGACGTGGAGATGCCCGGCATGAGCGGCATTGATTTCCTCAAGAAGCTGCTGCCCCAGCACCCCCTGCCCGTCATCCTGGTGTCCTCTCTGAACCTGCGGGTGTTCGACGCCCTTCAGGCCGGCGCGGTGGACTTCGTGCGGAAGCCGGAGCCGGGACAGAACGACATCTTTATTTCCAGCCTCACCCAGAAGGTGCTCTCCTCCGCCGGGGCCAAGGTCCGCCGCGCCCCGGCGGCCCCCGTGCCCCTTGGGACGCCGAGGCCCCTGGGTATGCGCCCCTCCCTGGACAGCGTCATCATCGGCCTGGGCGCCTCCACCGGCGGCACCGAGGCCACCTTGGAGGTGCTCAAGCGCCTGCCGGCGGACATCCCCGGGATGCTCATTGTCCAGCATATGCCCACGGGCTTTACCCAGATGTACGCGGAGCGGCTCAACCGCCTGTGTCAGATGGAGGTCCGGGAGGCCAAGCACGGCGACGAGGTCCGGCGCGGGCTGGCCCTGCTGGCCCCGGCGGACTACCAGATGCGCATTGTCCGCAGCGGCACCCGCTACACCGTCTCCGTCCAGAGCGGGGAGAAGGTCAGCGGGCACCGGCCGTCGGTGGACGCCCTGTTCTTCTCCATGGCGGAGCAGGTGCGGTGCAAGATGGTGGGCATCATCATGACCGGCATGGGCCGGGACGGGGCCGACGGCCTGCTCAAGATGCGGAAGGCCGGGGCCTACACCATCGGGCAGGATAAGGAGTCCTGCGTGGTGTACGGGATGCCCATGGTGGCCCAGAACATCGGCGCCGTTCAGATCCAGGCGTCCTGTGAAAATATCGCCAGTGTCCTGCTGCGGCAGCTGAACCAGCTGTAGGGCAAGGGCGCATTCGTTCATATATTTTCTGCGAGACCGGGCGTGCAGCCCGGTCTTTTCTTTTATGCCTTTTTCTTTTGCCGCACGATTTTTGTGAAATATGCTCATATAAGAGCGCCTGCAGCTGTTGAAAATAACGATTTTATCAAAAAACATTAGTTTATGTGACCCGACCTTTCTATATACGGAGAAAACCGACATCCGCTGATATTCTCCAAAAATACTGACATTTACAGCGTGTTTTTTGGATATTATAATATGTAAAAACCGCGCCCCGCTTCCCCAGAGCGGCGCGGAAATTCGAGTGAAAAAGGAGTGGAGTTATGAAAAAGTTCCCCCGTTTGGCAGCGGCTGTGCTGATGTTGGCTCTGCTGCTGCCGCTGGCCGGATGCGGCTCTGCAGACGGCAAAACGCACCTGACCTTCCAGATCTGGGATGTGTTCCAGCGGCCCGGAATGCAGGCTGTCTGCGACGCCTACACGGCCCAAAACCCGGATGTGGTCATTGAGGTGCAGGTCACGAGCTGGGGCGAGTACTGGACCAAGCTGGAGGCCGCCGGTGAGAGCAACACCATGCCGGACATCTTCTGGATGCACACCGACCAGATCCTGTACTACGCGGACTTCGGCATCCTGGCCGACCTCACCGACCTCTATGATGAGACAGACCCCAACTTCTTCCAGGACCACTACACAGAGGTCTCCCTGGGCAACGCCAGCGGCACCGACGGGAAGATCTACGGCGTCCCCAAGGACAAGGACAACGTGGTTCTGGTCTACAACAAGGAGATGTTTGACGCCGCCGGCGTGTCCTATCCCGACGAGAGCTGGACCTGGGACGATCTGACCGACGCCTCCCAGCGCATCTACGACGCCACCGGCAAGTACGGCTATATGGCCTACAACGACGAGCAGCTGGGCTACTGGAACTTTGTTTACCAGAATGGCGGCTACATCCTGGACCCGGAGACCAATATCCACGCCGGCTATACCCAGACCGCTACCGCCGACGCCATCAAGTACTATGTGAACCTCCAGAAGAACGACTGGTGCCCGGACCAGAACTACTTCGCCGAAACCAGCCCCGGAACCGCCTTCTTCTCCGAGCAGGGCGCGATGTTCTTTGAGGGCAGCTGGAACCTCCTCGCGGAGCTTCAGAACTACCCCGACATGGTCGGCAAGTGGGACATCGCGCCTCTGCCCGCGTGCCCTGACCCTGAGAGCGGCGACGGCCTTGCCACCATCTCCAACGGCCTGTGCTACGCCACGGCCGCCAGGGGCAAGAATCTGGAGATCGTCAAGGACGTTCTCCGCTTCTTCGGCTCCGAAGAAGGCCAGCGCATCCAGGGCGAGAGCGGCGCGGCGATCCCCGCCTATCTGGGCCAGGAGGACAGCTGGTCCACCGAGTTCAACAAGTTTGATTACGTCATCGACGTGCAGGTATGCTACGACCAGTTCGACCATGTGATCCAGTACATCAACAACGCCTCCCGGCGCAAATGGAAGTCCACCGTGGCCGACGAGATGGTCCGGGTCTACAATGGCTCCGACATCGACGCCAGCCTGGCTAAAATGCAGTCGATCGCCGACTCCTACGTAACTGCGGAATGAGAATGAGAGGAGGGTATTTTCGTGAATAAAAAACTGTCCGCCGCCGCCCGGCGGGAAGAGAATTGGGGCTGGTTCATGGTAGCCCCCACCATCATTGGGCTGGTGGTCCTGAACCTGTGGCCCTTTATCCAGACGGTTTACGCCAGCTTCTGCGAGCACCTGGGCTTTGGCCACTACCAATTCATCGGCCTGAAAAACTACATCACCATGTTCCAGAACGCCGAGTTCTGGAAGGCGACCTGGAACACCGTCTTCTTTTGTATCCTGACCGTGCCTGTGGGCATCATCCTGGCCCTCTTTGTGGCCATCCTCCTCAACTCCAAGGTGAAGTTCAAGGGCGGCTTCCGCACCATCTTCTTCCTGCCCCTGGTCTGCGCTCCCGCCGCCATCGCCATGGTGTGGCGCTGGATTTTCAACGGCGAATACGGCATTCTCAACCAGCTGCTAGGCGCAAAGATTCAGTGGATTACCGACCCCAAGACCGCCGTGCTGGCCGTGGCGATCGTGTCCATCTGGAGCAGCATCGGCTATGACGCGGTACTGCTGCTGGCCGGCCTCCAGAACATCCCCAAGACCCTTTACGAGGCCAACAGCATCGACGGCGCCGGCAAGATCCGGCAGTTCTTCACCATCACCCTGCCCATGGTTTCCCCCACCCTGTTTTCCGTGATGATCATGCGCCTGATGGCCTCCATGAAGATCTACGACCTCATCTACATGATGGCGGAGGAAACCAACCCGGCCCTGACCGATATGCAGAGTCTGATGTACCTGTTCTACCGCTCGTCCTTCGTGGCCGGTGAGCGGGGCTACGGCTCCGCCATCGTGGTCTGGACCGTCGCTCTGATCCTTCTTGTGACCCTCATTCAGTTCTGGGGTCAGAAGAAGTGGGTCACTTACGATATTTAAGGAGGGATTGGAATGAAAAGTACGGATTCCCTGCGGCGCTCCTACGCGATGACCAAGTTTGTCACCTACTTCTTCCTGATCCTGGGCGCAATTATCATGGTCTTCCCCTTTGTGTGGATGCTCCTCACCAGCTCCAAGACGGTCCCAGAGAGTATGCAGATCCCGCCCACCATCATCCCCGCCCAGCTGATGCTGGACAACTTTAAGGATGCCATCGACTCCCTGCCCTTTGGCCGGCTGTATATCAACACCGCGCTGATGGTCTTCTTCCGGGTGGTCTGCGCCGTCCTGTTCAGCTCCATGGCCGGCTATGCCTTCGCTAAGCTGAAGTTCCGGTGCAAGAACCTCCTCTTCGGCATTGTGCTCATCCAGATGTCCCTGCCCAGCCAGATCTTCATCATCCCCCAGTACCAGATGGTGGCGAAAATGGGCCTGTCCAATACCATCTTCGCCCTGGTATTCCCCGGCCTGGTCAGCGCCTTCGGCGTGTTCTTCCTGCGGCAGACCTATCTGAGCATCCCCGATGAGATTGGCGAGGCCGCCTACCTGGATGGGTGCAACCAGTGGCAGACCTTCTATAAGGTCATGTTCCCCCTGACCGGCACCTCTGTCGCCGCTCTGACCATCTTCACCGCCGTTTTCGCGTACAGCGACCTGATGTGGCCGCTGGTGGTCAACTCCGACCTGTCCATGATGACCCTGTCCTCCGGCCTTGCCACCCTGCGGGGCCAGTTCTCCACCAATTTCCCGGTTTTGATGGCCGGTTCCCTGCTGGCGATGCTGCCGATGGTGGTCCTGTACCTCATCTTCCAGCGCCAGTTTGTGGAGGGCATTGCCGGTACCGGCGGCAAATAAACTGCTTTCCCCTTTTTTCCCTTCACGGCAGCCCCGGCCCGCTATTTGCCCGCCGGGGCTGTCAATTTGAATACTTGTGAATCTTGATCGAGGGTTTTCAGATGATTATTTACAACGAGCAGGCGAAAACCTACACCCTGCACAGCAAAAACACCACCTATCAGATGAAGGTGTGGGACTACGGCGTGCTGCTGCACACCTACTACGGCCCCCGGCTGAGGGACGGCGACCTGTCCTGCCTCCTCCGCCGCAAGGACCGGGGCTTTTCCCCCAACCCCAACGAGGCCGGCGGCAGCCGCACCTTCTCTCTGGACACCTTCCCGCAGGAGTACTCCACCTGCGGCGTGGGGGACTACCGCCTGCCCTCCATCGAGCTGGAGCTGCCCAGCGGCAGCCGCACGGCGGACCTGCGGTACGTGGGCGGGGAGGTGCGCCGGGGCAAATACGGCCTGGAGGGTCTGCCCGCCTTCCACGGCAGCGCCGAGGAGTGGGAGACGCTCTCCATCGTTCTGCGGGACGCCGCCGCCCGGGTGGAGGTGGAGCTGCTCTACGGCGTCCTGGAGGAGTACGACCTGATTACCCGGGCCGTCCGGGTGAAAAATGTGGGAGGAGAACCGGTGCGTCTGTGCCGGTGCGCCTCCCTGTGCCTGGACTTTATCCGCTCCGACCTGGACCTCATCACCTTCAACGGCGCCCATGTGATGGAGCGCTGCCCCAGCCGCGCCCCCCTGCGCCCCGGTATCCAGAGCGTGGACAGCGTCCGGGGGGCCTCCAGCCACCAGCACAACCCCTTCGTCATCCTCTGCGACCGGGACGCCGGGGAGGAGCACGGCCTCTGCTACGGGGCGATGCTGCTGTACAGCGGCAATTTCCAGGCGGCGGCGGAGGCCGACCAGTTTGAGAACGCCCGGCTGGTGATGGGGCTCAACCCCTACCAGTTCGCCTGGACCCTGGAGCCCGGGGGGGCCTTCACCGCCCCGGAGGCGGCCATGGTCTGCTCCCCCTGGGGCTTCGGGCCCATGAGCCGCCAGTTCCACAGGGCGATCCGCAAAAGCCTGATCCGGGACCCCTGGGCGGACCGCCGCAAACCGGTGCTTATCAACCACTGGGAGGCCACGGAGGCCCGCTTCACCGCCGACCGTCTGGCGGAGATCGCCCAGGAGGCCGCCGCGCTGGATTTGGAACTGTTTGTTATGGACGACGGCTGGTTCGGCGCACGCGACGATGACAACGCCGGCCTTGGCGACTGGTTTGTCAATGAGGAGAAGCTCCCCGGCGGCCTGGGGGCTCTGGTGGAGCGCGTCAAGGCTCTGGGGATGTCCTTCGGCATCTGGATCGAGCCGGAGATGGTCAACGAGGACAGCGAGCTCTACCGCGCCCACCCCGACTGGATCTTGAACGTGCCGGGCCGCCGGCCCTCCCGGGGCCGGAACCAGCTGGTTCTGGACTTTTCCCGCCAGGATGTGCGGGAGCATATCTACACTCAAATCAAAACGGTCCTCTCCAGCGCGGACATCTCCTATGTAAAATGGGACATGAACCGCAGTCTTACCGAGGTCTGGTCCCCCGCCCTCCCCGCCAACCGGCAGGGGGAGGTCTACCACCGGTACGTCCTGGGGGTATACGAGTTTGCGGAGCGCCTGCACCGGGATTTCCCCCATATCCTCATCGAGGGCTGCTGCGGCGGCGGCGGGCGCTTCGACGGCGGTATGCTGTACTACACTCCCCAGATCTGGTGCAGCGACAACACCGACGCCATAGACCGCCTGCGCATCCAGTACGGCACCTCCTTCTGCTACCCGGTGTCCACCATGGGGGCCCACGTCTCCGCTGTGCCCAACGGCACGACGGGCCGCCTCACGCCCATGGAGACGCGGGGGGTTGTAGCCATGCACGGGACCTTCGGCTATGAGATGGACCTGAGCAGGTGTACCCCGGAGGAAAAGGAGGTCGTCCGGCGGCAGGTCGCCCGGTTCAAGGCGCATTACGACCTCATCCAGGACGGGGACTATTACCGCCTCAGCGACCCCTTCCGGGACGGCCCCTACACCGCCTGGGAGCACGTCTCCCGCGATAAGCGGGAGGCCCTGGTCAGCCTGGTGACGGGGCCCTTCCGCGGCGCGCCGCCGTTTTTGTCCCTGCGCGTCAGGGGGCTGGACCCGGCGCTGCGGTACCGGGTCAACGGCGGGGAGATTTACGGCGGCGATGCCCTGATGGCCGCCGGGTACCCCCTCCCCATGTTCTCGGGGGACTACCAGTCCATGCAGCTCCACCTGACGGCGGTGGACGCATAAGCGAACACGGGGACCGCTCCCGGCCTGGAGCGGTCCTCGTGTTGCAGAACGTTCTTTTTTGTTCCTATTTCCCTCTAAAAAAAGCTTGACACCCTACGAGCGGTACTGCTTCCGCCACTCCCTGGGGGGCAGACCGTAGTGCTTTTTGAACGCCTGGGAGAAGTGGAGCTGGTTGGGATAGCCGCACTGCAGGGCGATATCCCCGATGGTGTCGGCGGTGGTCCGCATCAGCTCGGCGGCGTTGGACAGCCGCAGGCGGATGAGGAACTCCTGGGGCGTGCTGCCCACCGTCTCCTTGAACAGGCGGCTGAAGTAGCTGCGGTTGAGCTTGCACACGTCGGCGATCTCCTCCACCGTCAGGTCCCGGTGGTAGTTCTGCTGGATATACGTGACGGCCTCCTGGATGTAGAAGTCCTTGAGCTGGCTGCACCGGCTCTCCCGCCGGGTGGCGGAGGACTGGATGAGCTCGTCCAGGAACAGGCACAGGTAGCCTACCAGGTGCAGGGCGGAGGCCTCGGAGTGCCCGGCGATGTAGAGCATCTTGTCCCGCAGGGACTCCCCGTGGGCGGGGGTCCGAGGCCGGTAGACCGGCTGGTTGGTCCCCAGTCCGGCGCTGCCCAGGTACTCCGCCGCCCGCAGGCCGTCAAACTCCAGCCACACATACTTCCACGGCTGGCACTCGTCGGCCACGTAGGTGTTGATCTGGCCGGGACAGATGAGAAACCCCTGGTCCGGTCTCAGGTGGTAGTGCCGCGTCACTCCGTCCGTATCGTTGGAGTCCAGAACGCCCCGGCCGGAAATGATATAGTGAAAGAGATAGTGGTTGCGCACCACAGGCCCAAAGGAATGCAGGGGCGCGCACTGTTCCCAGCCATATTGATAGAGCCGCAGGTCCAGAAAATTATCGTTTGGAAAAATAGAAAAAGACAGCGTATCCATTCCTTTATCACTTCCTCTCTTTCGACGCCTTGGAACAAAATTATCACTTCTTGTATCTGTATTATAGCATATTCTTCTATCTATTTCAAATAGAAAACAGCGAATTTCGATCATTTTTTATCAAGGAAATAGGAGAAATACCCCATATTCAACCAACGAGCACCCAATATCCTTCAATTTTTCCCAAATCCATTGAAAATTTTTCCGCTCAGAGGCCAAAAAACCGGAGCGGCAGCGCCGCTCCGGTTCCTGTCAGAGGCAGGGCCTTACAGGTCGATGGCCTTGAGCTTCTCCTCCTTGACGCCGTGCTTCTCGGCATAGCCAGTGAGAATCAGAGTCAAAGCGCCGTCGCCGGTGACGTTGCAGGCGGTGCCGAAGCTGTCCTGGAGGGCGAAAATCGCCAGCATCAGGGCGGTGCCGTCGCCGGTGAAGTTCAGGACGCCGGTGATCAGGCCCAGGGAGGCCATGACCGTACCGCCGGGGACGCCGGGGGCGCCGATGGCAAAGATGCCCAGCAGGAGGATGAAGAGAATCATGCTGCCCACGCTGGGAAGTTCGCCGTAGAGGACCTTGGAGACGATCATGATGAAGAAGGTCTCCGTCAGGGCGGAACCGCAGAGGTGGATGTTGGCAAACAGGGGGACGCCGAACTCCACCATGTCGGAGCGGAGCACGGAGCTCTTCCGGGCGCAGTCCAGGGCCACGGCAAGGGTGGCGGCGGAGGACATGGTGCCCACGGCGGTGAGGTAGGCGGGGCCGTAGTGCTTCACCACCTCCACGGCGCTCCGGCCGGAGTAGACCCCGGCGAAGCCGTACAGCGCGGCCATCCAGATGTAGTGGCCCGCCATGACGATGACGATAGCCAGCAGGAAGGCGGGGAACTGCTTGGTGATGGTGCCGTCATAGCTCAGGCCGCAGAAGGTCAGGGCGATAAAGAAGGGCAGAACGGGGATGACCACCTTCTTCACAACGCTCAGGACGATATTCTGGAACTCCTGGAGCAGGGCGGCAACGGTCCTGGCCTTGGTCCACACAGCGGCCAGGCCGATGAGCACGGAGAACACCAGCGCGCTCATCACGGGCATAATCTGGGGGATATCCAGCTGGAACGCCACGCCGGGCAGCTCCTTGAGCCCCTCCATGCTGCTGACAATGGGCAGGTGGGGCACCAGAATATACCCGGCCGCCATGGACATGAGGGTAGCCAGCACCGTACTGGCGTAGGCGGCGATGATCGCCACCATCAGCATCCGGGTGGCGTTGGAGCCCATCTTGGTGATGGAGGGCGCGATGAAGCCGATGACAATCAGGGGGACACAGAACATAATGAGCTGGTTGAGCACGTACTTCAGTGTAACCACGATGACCATGGCCTTCTCCGGCAGAAACAGGCCGAAGACGATGCCGACAATGATGCCGATGAGCAGTTTCAGGGGCAGGCTCATGCCTTTCTTTTCCGCTGCCATACTAAAAATCCTTCCTTTCCGTATTGACACACAAAACAACGCTTTCCCGGACGCTCTGTTTCAGCATATGCGCGCCGGGGCCCCCGCATACGCGGGATGTTTACGCCTTGGGGGGCTGGCCGGTCATGATGCGGATGATCTCCCTGTCGGTTTCCCGCATCCCCAGGCGGCCCAGACGGCCGATGTTGGCGATAGTCTCCTCTACCCCCTTTGCCACGATGCCCTCGCCGCCCCGGAACTGCTGGCTGCTGCGGAACATATTGTAGCCCAGGATGCCCGCGTCCACCGCGGCGGCGATCTTGGCCGCGCAGGAGGGCTTGGCCCCGTCGCAGATCATGCCGGAGATGGTGGCCAGGGCGTTGACCAGAGTGTGGGCCACCTCCTCAAAGCCGCCGCCCTGGAGCCAGGCGATGGCCGCGCCCGCGCCGCACCCGGCGCTGACCGCCCCGCAGTAGGCGCTCAAACGGCCGATGCCGGTCTTCATGTGGATGGTCAGCAGGTCGCTGAGGGTCACGGCCCGAACCATGGTGTCGTGGTCTACCTTCAGCTCCTTGGCGTACTCAATGACCGGCACCGAGGCGGTGATGCCCTGGTTGCCGCTGCCGGAGACGATGATCACCGGCTTCTCACAGCCGCTCATCCGGGCGTCGGAGCCCGCCGCGGCCATGGCCCGGGCCCGGATCTTGATATCGTTCCCGTAGTGCTCCAAAAGGACCTTGCCGATGTTGGCGCCCCAGTCATTGGCAATGCCGTCCTGGGCGATGGCGTAGTTGTAGTTGATCTGCCGCTCCACCATCTCCCGCACGTCATCCACATCCATGGTGTTGACAAATTCCACAATGCCCTCCACGGACAGGCAGCTGCGGTCGGTGAGGCCCTCGGAGCTGCCGGAGGCCGTCACGGTTCCGGAGCGGAGCAGCACCTCGCCGTTTTTCTCAATGAGCACAATATTGGTGTGGTAGTCGGCGATGCGCAGGCGCACGCTGTCCTCCCCCGCCGTCAGGGTCAGGATGATGTCAAAGACCACATCCCCCTCCGCCGGGGCCACCCGGATAACGCCCCGGTCCAGATAGGCGCGGATCTCCTCCTTCTGCCCGTCGGAAACCTGGGCGATGACCTCCAGAATCCTCCCCGCCTGCCCGGCCACCACGCCGGCGGCGGCGGCAGCCTCAATCCCCTTGAGCCCGCCGGTGTTGGGGACCACAACACTCTTGACGTTCTTGATAATGTTCCCGCTGGCCTCCACCAGCACGCGCTCCGGCAGCCGCCCCAGAATCTCCCGGGCTTTGGCCGCGCCGTAGGCGATGGCGATGGGCTCGGTACACCCCATGGCGGGAACCAGCTCCTCCCGCAGAATCTGCACGTAGTGGCGGCAGCGCGGATCTGTTTTCTCCACCGCTTTTCCTCCTCTCTCTTTGTTTCTTCTCCGTTGTTTCCGGGCGGACCGGCGGGCTTTTCCGGAGGTCCGTCCCCAGATTTGTGCAATTCGCAAAATTGTACGAACTAATTTTACCATTACGCAGTCAAATTGTCAATCGCAAAACAATAACTTCCCCTTATTCCCTCCGCGCTGCCGGGCTCGCGGCCCGGGGGCTCTCCCTCTGGACAAAGCGCCCGGAGTCTGATAGAATGTGCTGGGAAAAGGGGACGCTCCGCCCCGGAACCGGGCGGAGAGCACGCTGAATGAAAAGGAGTGTTTGCGGCATGAAAAAGGCCAAAACGATCAGAGCTCAGAAAAAGAACGTCCCATTGCCGGCCAGGGGGCCGGCTCCGGAAAAGACTACGGACGATTTCGAGCGCCGCCTGGCGCGCCACTACGACGAGCTCAAATGGCTCTACTGCGAGCTCTACCACAACGACGAGGAGGCATTCGGCTATTTCACGGCCATGCTCCACCGCAGCTGGGAGGAGCGGAAGGAGGCCCTGCGCCTCCAGGACGCCGCCCGGGAGGCGGATCCGGACTGGTACCGCCGCCGGGACCTGCTGGGGATGATGCTGTACGTGAACGCCTTCGCCAAGGATCTGAAGGGCGTGCGGAAAAAGCTGCCCTACCTCAAGTCCTGCGGGGTGAACTACCTCCACCTGATGCCCCTGCTGGCCTCCCCCAGGGGGCGCAGCGACGGGGGCTACGCCGTCAGCGACTTCCGCTCCGTCCAGCGGTCGCTGGGGACCATGGCGGACCTGGAAAAGCTGGCGGACGCCTGCCGGGAGGAGGGCGTCAGCGTCTGCCTGGACTTCGTGATGAACCACACCAGCGAGGACCACGAGTGGGCAAAAAAGGCCCGCGCCGGCGAACCGGGCTATCGGGACCGGTATTTCTTCTACGACAGCTGGGACATCCCCCGGGAGTTTGAAAAGACGGTGCCCCAGGTGTTCCCCACCACGGCCCCC
>JAAWHO010000014.1 GCA_022795905.1 Oscillospiraceae bacterium | reverse complement strand
ACGCAAACGGGGCAAAGGCGTTTTATGATACGCTGTCAGCCTACGGCGATGCAGTAATCCATGCGGATTTACTGGACATGAACGGAGACAAATCGCCGGAGCTGGTGGTGGTTTCGTCTCCGTGGCCTGACGGAAACGGCTTCAACTATAATGTTGCCACGGTTGATATTTGGCAGCTTAAAAGCGGGCAGGCCGCCAAGACCGCCAGCGTGGAATGCGACGCGGGAACCTTTGTGGGAATGAACTATATATCCGTGGACGGGGAAATCTGTCTGTGTGCTTCCGCGTCTTCCGGGCGGCCGGGATTTCACGGCATCTGGGAAACCTTTGTCTTTGCGGAGCGCTGGGAGTTTTTGAGCGCGTGCTGGTATGATGAGCCGGCAGGTGAATCAGAAAACATTGCGGATGAAATTAACGGTGTTGATTTCTCACGCGCTACAAACGGCGGCAGCGTCGGGGCAATCTCGAGGGAAGAATATAAAGCATATATACAGAAATACCGCAGTGCTTCCTCCGTAGGTGACGGATTCCTCAGTGCTGGCGGACAATCCTGGTATTTGGGTGAGGAAAACGCCCCCAGTTATCAAGACGTATTAACCCTGCTGCTTGCAAAATTAACTTCCGCAACTCCCGCCCCCGCCGCCGGGACATATGGACCATATACGATTACGGGATTTGCATACTTGGACCCCCAATACCCATATACATTGACTTTTGATGCCGCAAAGGTGGAGCAGAAGACCGTTCAGGTACGCGGGGAGGATCCCGACAGCGGTTATTCGTCCTATGGAAACAGGACAGTTATCGTGGTAACCTTGCGGCCAGACACTGTGATAACGGTTACAGGCGGAGATCCGTATAATCCCGGAGTTCCCGTGTTTGGTGGGCATTATGATGGCGACAACAAGTATACAGTTGGTATGCAGGGAGCTTGGGATATGATTTATGGCGGCGTTGTGTCAGATGTCATGTCGGACGCTATGCTATACTCAACTTTTTACTATATGAATTTACCGTTAGACCAGGGCGAGCCGGATTATTACTTTCAAATCGACACCAATGTCCCGGCTGCAGGCGGTTTTATTGATGTAAAATCCGGAAGCTATTATGAAGAAGCGGTGAAATGGGCCGTTGAGAACGGGGTCACAGCCGGCACCAGCGCGAACAAGTTCTCCCCTGAGCAGACCTGCACCGTGGGGCAGATTCTGACCTTCCTGTGGAGGGCAAACGGCTCGCCCAAACAGACGGGCGGCAATCCGTTCAGCGATGTTTCCTCCAGCGACTATTATTATGACGCGGCGCTGTGGGCCCACGGCAAGGGCCTTGTGTCGGGAGGCCAGCTTAATCCCGGCGCGGCCTGCACCCGGGCTATGACGGTAACATACCTGTGGAAGCTGACGGGGAGCCCCAACAGCAATCGTGTGGAATACAGTGCGCAGACGATTACAGGTGTTGAGTACGGTGAGCCTTGCAGCGTTGAGTTTAGCGCCGCAACCATAGAGGATACTACAATCTCTAAATCTACATATACAGGTGCGCAAGAAAGAGAAGCAGTCACTTTAATCACAGTTGCGCCTGGAAGTACAATGACAATTCATGGTGTTCCCTCTGATTTACTGGATGTCCCCGCTGTTTTTCTGCTTGATTACTATAAAGAAGATGGCATGTATTATGACTCTGGTCCCAGAGGCTATACAGAAATACCATCGGTAACATTTTCAAACAGCGAGTATGGAATAAAAGACGGCATTCAATATCTCAATTTGGATGCTACGGCTTGGGAAATGAGCTGGACGAGTGAAAGCGGAAATCCGTATTTGATCGAGATGGGTTCCGAAGCCGCCAGCTTCACCGACGTTCCCTCCACATCGGACTATGCGCAGGCGATAGCCTGGGCAGTGGAGAATGAGATCACCGGCGGCACAGGCAACGGGCAGTTCTCCCCCAACAGCACCTGTACCCGCGGGCAGATTGTGACATTCCTTTACCGCGCCATGGGGCAGTAACCCGTCCTACACGCTTTTGACAATGACCCCGCCGCCCGCCACGGCGTCCCCCAGGTAGAGCACCAGGGACTGCCCTGGGGTCACGGCCCGCTGGGGCTCGTCGAACACCGCCCGGACCAGGCCGTCCCCATCGGGGGGATACAGCGTGGCGGGGGCCTCGGACTGGCTGTACCTGGTTTTCCCCGTCACCCGCAGCGGCGCGGAAACGGGGGCCAGGGACACCCAGTTGAAGTCCTCCGCCCAGACCTCCCGGCTGTACAGCGCCTCATCCGGGCCCAAAATCACGGCGTTGCGGTCCGGGTCCTTCCCCACCACATACAGGGGCTCCGGTGCGCTGACCCCCAACCCCCGCCGCTGCCCCAGGGTGTAGCGGGGCAGGCCCCGGTGCCGGCCCAGGACCCGGCCCTCCCGGTCGATAAAGTCCCCCGGCGTCAGCGCCACCCCGCTTCTCTCCAGAAAGGCGGGGTAGTCCCCGTCGGGGATAAAGCAGATATCCTGGCTGTCCCGCTTCCTGGCGTTGACCAGCCCCGCCTCCTCCGCAAAGGCGCGGACCTGGGGCTTATCGTAATCCCCCACCGGCAGGAGCAGGCGGCTCAAATGGCGCTGGGTGAGGGGGTAGAGGAAATAGCTCTGGTCCTTCCGCCGGTCCAGGCCCCGCAGCAGCCGCCGCCGGCCGTCCTCCCCCCGCTCCACCCGGGCGTAGTGCCCTGTGGCGACATAGGGGATGCCCAGGTCGTCCGCCCGGCGCAGCAGGGCGTCAAATTTTACCCGCCGGTTGCAGTCCACGCAGGGGTTGGGGGTCCGCCCCGCCCGGTAGCCGGCCACGAAGTCCGCCACCACGGCATCCCGGAATAAATCTCTGAAATTGAACATATAGAAATCCATCCCCAGCCGGGCGGCGGCGGCCCGGGCGTCCTCGGAGTCCTCCAGGGAGCAGCAGGTCCGCTCCCCGCCGCCCGCTTCGCTTCCCTGGAGGGCCAGCATACAGCCCACCGGCTCCCAGCCGGCCCGCCGCAGCAGCAGGGCGGCGGCGGTGCTGTCCACACCGCCGCTCATGCCCACCAGTACCTTCTTTTCGTTGCTCATGGTCCTTCAATGCCTCATTGTCACGCGGACGCCGTCCCCGCCGGGGGCGCGGCTAGTCCATATATTTCCCGGAGAAGGCCTCCCTGGGCAGGGCGTCGGCCAGCTCCAGCAGGGTGCGGTTAAAGCCCCCGGCGTAGTCCGGCATGGACGCCCGGACGCTCTGCTGCCGGGCCCTGGTATTGGGCAGGGACAGGGTGACCGTCGTTCCCCGGCCCTCCTCGGAGCTGATAAGCAGGCTCCCCCCGTGCTCCCAGGCGATGCGCCGGCAGATGGGCAGCCCCAGGCCCAGGCCGTAGGGCGGCGGGTCCGCCTGCTGGGGGAAGTGGTAGCGCTCGTAGACGGTCTCCAGCCGGTCCCTGGGGATGCCGCAGCCGCTGTCGCTGATGCGCAGCTCCACCCACTGACGGACTGCCCGGATCTCCACCGCCACCTGTCCCCCCGCCGAGGTGAACTTGAAGGCGTTGGACAGCAGGTTCATCACCAGCCGCTCCATCCGGGCGGCGTCCATGGCGATGATGTGGGAGACCTTATCGCTGCGGAAGGTCAGCTGGAGCCCCAGCAGCGCCGCCGAATCGGCGGCCTGCCGGACCATCTCCTGGCAGAAGCCCACAATGTCGTCGTTGACCAGCTGGGCCCGGCTGGGCCCCTCCAGCTCCGCGGCCTCAGAGAGATTGTAGGTGAGCCGGAGAATGCGGTAATAGCTCCTGGTCAGGATGGCGGCGCTCCGGTCCACCTCCGGGCTGTTCTCCCGCTCCTCCGGAGGGGCCAGGCGCTCCAGCGCGCTGTGGATATTGCCCAGGCTCTGGCGCAGCTGCCCGGAGACCTGGCGGAGAACGGCGTCCAGCTGGCCGCCGGTATTTTTGTGTTCCTCTGACATAATGTCCCTCCTGTGTCTATGGGCGCGGTACAAAAGCCGCCTTTTAGTGTGCGTAAATATGGACAAAAAAGCCCTGGTAATTTGCGCCGTTCCCAGGAATGTCAAAAATCCCGGGAATCACAGAGACATCATACCAAAATTTTGTAGAAATTACAAGAAATTCAGGAAAAAAACATTTCCGTCACAAAAAACACTTTTCAATTCAAAATAAGCGGTGTATAATACACTTAACCAAGGAATTGGGTTGCAGTACAGTTTAAGACCTTTATATTTGAAAGGAGTTTTTACTATGAGCATCAAAGTAGGCATCAATGGGTTTGGCCGCATTGGCCGCATGGTCTTCCGCGCCAGCGTTAATCATCCCGAGATTGAGATCGTGGGCATCAACGACCTGTGCCCCGCCGATTACCTGGCTTATATGCTGAAGTACGACACCATGCACGGCCAGTTCGCCGGCACCGTCTCCGCCACCGAGACCGCCATTGTGGTCAACGGCAAGGAGATCCCCATTTATGCCAAGCGCGATCCCGCCGAGATCCCCTGGGGCCAGCTGGGCGCCGAGTACGTGGTGGAGTCCACCGGCCTGTTCCTGACCAAGGAGAAGAGCGAGGCCCATCTGAAGGCCGGCGCCAAGAAGGTCATCATGTCCGCCCCCTCCAAGGACGACACCCCCATGTTTGTGTGCGGCGTGAACCTCGACAAGTACACCACCGACATGAACTTCGTCTCCAACGCCTCCTGCACCACCAACTGCCTGGCTCCCATTGCCAAGGTCCTCAACGACAAGTGGGGCATCACCGACGGTCTGATGACCACTGTCCACTCCACCACCGCCACCCAGAAGACCGTTGACGGCCCCTCCCTGAAGGATTGGCGCGGCGGCCGCGCCGCCGCCGGCAACATCATCCCCTCCTCCACCGGCGCCGCCAAGGCCGTGGGCAAGGTCATCCCCGAGCTCAACGGCAAGCTGACCGGTATGTCCATGCGCGTTCCCACTCTGGACGTGTCTGTTGTGGACCTGACCGTCAACCTGGCGAAGCCCGCCAAGTACGATGAGATCTGCGCCGCTATGAAGGAGGCCGCCGAGGGCGAGCTGAAGGGCATCCTGGGCTACACCGACGAGGCCGTTGTCTCCGCCGACTTCCTGGGCGACACCCGCACCTCCATCTTCGACGCCAAGGCCGGCATCGCCCTGACCGACACCTTCGTGAAGGTCGTCAGCTGGTACGACAACGAGATCGGCTACTCCAACAAGGTGCTGGAGCTCATCAAGCATATGTACTCTGTCGACCACAAATAAGCAGCGTTTCTCAAAAGCCGCCGCCCATTCGGGCGGCGGCTTTTCTGCTGCATCCTACAGCTCCGCTGCAGTGCCGATAAACACCGGCACATTGGTCTCCAGGTCCACGATCATATAGAGGAACGGGCGGTCCAGGACAACCTCCTCGGTCTCCCCGATAAACCCGCCCATGTCCGCCATCTCCACCGCCGAAGCCGCTGCGGCTCTGGTTCCCAGCTCATCCACGGCGATATGGGTCCTGTGGAGGACCCGGCTGATAAAGATATTCCCGCTCTCGGAGCGCCCCAGCGCGGAAAAATCAGCGCTTGCCGCATCGAAGGCCAGGGGCATCCCCAGCGCGGAGAGGACCCCGGACAGCTCCGCCTGACAGTCGCCGGTGAACTTGGGAAGGGCGGCTCTGACCCCCGCGTGCTGCGCTCCCTCCAGAAGGTCAATCACCCCCTGGCCGGTGAGGGACGCGGCATAGTCCTCCAGGGACATCCCCTCCTCCGGCAGCAGGGCGGCAAAGGCGTACCGGTACCCCTTGTACGCCTTGAGGAAGCCCACGGCGTGCTCGTCCCGGAGGAAGCGGTCCTCCGTGGACCACATCAGCTCCGCCGGGAGGCTCCGGCCATCCTCGGTGGTAAAGGACGCCTCCTGCACCTGGTCCCTCTCATACGGCTCGGCCCACTGGCCGTCGAAGGCCAGGGCATTGACCAGATACATCACCGCATCCTCGGAAATCCTGTCCAGTATACCGTCAATCATGCCGCCGGTGCGCTCTTGGACCCAGGCGTTGATTTCATCGCAGGTCCCCTGGTCAAAGGGAGCCCGGTAGGCTCCCGCGCCATACCAGTCGGCATTGACCTGCAAAAAATCCCGGCTGACGGAAAAGCGGGAGTCGTCGGTAAACCAAATCGCGTTGGACAGGCTGAACCGGCAGCTCTCCTCCCGGGGCAGGGCGGCGGTCCAGCTGCGGAGCGCCGCGTTCAATTCCTCCACGGGCATCCCCAGGACGGCCTCCATCTGCCTGCGGGTCTCCCCTTCCGCGCCGTTGGCGGTCATGGCGAGGGCGCAGAGGACAGACAGCGGGGAAATCAGGGTGTTCTCCCCCTCGCTCATGCCGGCCCGGAGGAGCCGGAGGGCAAAGTCCGCCGCGGCGGCGGAGGCGTACTCGGGCACAGCCTCGTCCGGCTGGCTCTGGGCGGTGACTGAGTCCATAAGGTTTACGGAGCGGCCCAGGGGCTCCGGCTGCTCCGACCCGGTCCTCAGGCCGCTCACCGCCCAAAACGCCAGAGAAAGCACCAGCAGCAGTGAGAGCGTTATTGCAGGAAGCCTTTTCATAGAGGGTCCCTTCCTTTCTGAACGGTTTGCCCTTCGGACGGAGCACACCATAAAGAGGTCTCAGCCCGGCACGCCTCCGCCTGGGCCTTCACGGCGCTGATGAGCATCGAAGCGTCCAGGCTGTATGCCACGCTGTCGAAGCCCTTCCGGAACATCTCCCGGGCCTTCTCCGGAGTTCCCGCAAAGATGATAGACTGCTTCCCGTACCGCTGGCAGGCCTCAAGAACGCGGTCGATTGCCGAGAGCAGCTTAGGGGAGTCCATCTCCAGGGGGACCCCCAGGGCGATAGACAGGTCGCAGGGCCCCACAAAAATCCCATCCACGCCCTCCATGGCGGCAATGGCCTCCACCTGCTCCAGGGCCTCCGCCGTCTCGCATTGGGGGAATATCGACGCCCGCCGGTTGCACTCGCTCATATAGGACAGGGCGTCCTTGGACCAGTCGTCCGCGCCCCAGGCGGTGGTTCGGGTGGGGCAGTAGCCCCGCTGGCCCACCGGCGGGAACTTAGCCCAGCGCACCAGCTCCTCCACCTGCTCCAGGCTGGTGATGTTGGGAACGATGAGCCCCCGGGCCCCGATGTCCAGCATCCGCAGCACATAGGGCCGCTGGACGCTGCCGATGCGGACGTAGGGGAGAAGCCCGCCGTTTTCCGCCGCGCGGATATAATCGGCGGTGCTCTCCTCGGAAAAGTACCCGTGCTCCGTGTCGATAATCACATAGTCCAGGCCGGTCCTGGTCAGGGCCTCCATCACCCCGCAGCCGCCCAGCTCAAAAAAGGTTCCCAGCAGTTTCTTCGTCATGCTCTGTTCCTCCCTGTTTTTATTTGCGCGCCCTGCCGTATTTACCGCAGATCCGCAAAGGGCCGCGCCGGACCCCGTGCAGGGGCCGCCGCCCTCGGCGGCCCGCTGTCCGCGATTTTGACGATGGTCTTAGTATACCACAAAAAAATACCGCAAACAAGCCAATCGGAGACTCAGAAAAATGCCCCGGTGAGGATGCCGGCCTCTGCATCTCCTGAACGCAGTCTCCGGGTTCACAAAAAATTCATACTATTTTTGCAGAAATACCTTGACAGACGAAGTATATCCTGCTATGATAACACCATCCCAAGCAGACCACATGACGGCCCCCGGGCCGCCGGAAAGGAGCGATCACCTTGTCTATTTCTGCGGATACCCTGCGGGGCCATACGGATACCATCATCCTGACCCAGCTGATGCAGGGCGACAACTACGGATATGAAATCAACAAGACCATTCAGCAGCGAACAGGGGGGCAGTACGGCTTCAAGGAGGCCACCCTCTACACCGCCTTCAAGCGCCTGGAGGCCGGCGGGCTCATCACCTCCTACTGGGGAGAGGACGGTCCCGGCGCCCGGCGGCGCTACTACGCCATCACCGATGAGGGCCGCCGGCAGTGGGAGGAAAACCGCCGGGAGTGGCAGAATACCAGGGCTCTGCTGGACGCCCTGATCGCATTTGAGGAGGACTAAGCCATGGAAAAGATGAAAACCAGATTTATTATCGCCGTCACCGGCCGGCTCTCCGCCGCCGCCGACAGCACCGCCAAGGTGGAGCTCATCGAGGAGCTCAGCGAGAACCTGTTCAGCCGCTGGCAGGACCTGGTGTCCGGCGGCACGGACGAGGAAACCGCCTATGCCCAGGCCCTGGAGGACCTGGGGGACGTGGACGAGCTGCTGGCCTATCTGGACAGCCTGGGCCCCAACGGGGAGCTGCCCCGGCAGGAGGACCGGGACTTCGCCAGCGAACTTATCCACGGCGTGGAGGACGTGGTCCGGGAGACCATCAACCAGACCAAGGACGCCGTAGACCAGGCCACGGTCATCGTCCGGAACGTGGCGGAGAAGCTGAAGGAGAAGTACCCCAACGGCTTCCAGGGCAAGGTTACCTTCCACGTGGACAGCGACGGCTATGAGGAGCCCGCCCCCCAGGGCGAGGGGCAGGAGGAGCCCGCGCAGCGGGAGAAGGGCTGGACCTTTGCCGCCGGCTACGACAGGGAGCACGGCTTCTTCTGCGGCACCGGCCAGAGCCGGAAGATCACCGGCACCCGCTTCCCCTCTCAGGACATCAAGGCCCTGGACGTCCAGCTCATCAACGGCGACGTGACCCTGCGCCTGGGCAACGGGCCGGAGGACGATATCCTGCTGTCGGGGGACGTGGAGCCCCTGGAGGTCCGGGTCAGCGACGACGGCGTCCTCTCCATCCGACAGGGGAACACCGCCAGCAGCAGCTTCTTCTTCCTCCGGGGCCTGGCCGCGGCGGACGTGGAGCTGACCCTGCCCCGGCGGCTGTGGGAGTCCATCCAGATTTCCACGGTCAACGGCGACGTGGACACGGTGGAGGGCCTGGAGGCCGGCCGGCTGGCCGTCAAGACCACCAGCGGCGACGCGGAGCTGCGGCAGAGCTCCTGCCGGACCCTGCTCTTCAAGTCCGCCAGCGGGGATCTGAAATGCGAGGGCGCCTATGACGACATCCAGGCGGAGACCAGCAGCGGCGACGTGGAGCTCCGGGGCGAGTTCGGGGCGGTGCAGATGCGCACGGCCAGCGGCGATCTGGAGCTCAAGGGCCGGGTCCGCTCCCTGCGGTGCGCCAGCGCCAGCGGCGATGCGGCCATCCGCACGGAGAACGTGCCCGAGGAGATGGAGGTCTCCTCCAAGTCCGGGGACTGCGAGGTCCGGCTGCCGGAGGGAGAGGGCTTCACCCTCCAGTTCAGCACCGTCAGCGGGGAGCTGGAGACGGACTTCCCCCTGGTGGGGCCGGTGGGCTCCCGGTCCGGCGAGGCCATCTACCTCGACGGCAGCGGCCACTCCTTCCGGCTCAGCAGTATCAGCGGGGATATCTCCCTGCGGAAGATCTGAGTGCAGAGCTGATACGATTTCATACGAAAGAAGGTTGATTTTGTTATGAATAAAGGCGTTACGGATGTTGTGGCGTATCTCTCCTGGCCGGGGCTCATCATCGCCCTCATCTTTGGAGACCGGATGGGCAGCCGGTTCCACCTCAACCAGTCCCTGGCCATCTGGCTGGCGGCTACCCTCATCAGCATTGTGGCCAGGTACGCACCTCTCATCGGCTGGCTTATCGGCCTGGTGGGCGGACTGTTCTGCGCGGCCTGCTGGTTCATCGGCATCGTGGCCGCTGTCCAGGGGTACGAGAAGGAAGTGCCCCTGCTGGGGCAGATCCGGATTCTGTAAGCGTTTGACGCGGCGGCTCCGCCCCAGCGGCGGGGCCGCTGTTTTTGGTGGCCGATATCACGTATTGCTGTAGGAGGAGATAGGCTTTGAAGAAAGCAGTAATAACTGGCATAAAATTCACAGGCTTTTTTCTGGGATGGGCAATAGCCGTTTCTGTATTGCCGCTGCCGGCTTCGGAAAATCCCGCCATATGGAGACTGTGGGCGGAGATTTTGCCGCTGCTGGCGATAATCGCGTTTACCATTGCCTTCTGGCTCATGGAAAGGGGACAAATAAAGCTGTGTCTGCTTGATAATTGGGCAAAGGGGACGGCGCTGGGCGCGGCGGCGGGGAGCGTGTGGCTGGCGGCGCCTGTTTTCGTCATGTGCCTTACGGGAACGCTTCATTTTGACGGCAGGCGCTCGATTCCCCTGTTTGCTGTCTGGACGCTGGCGGCGTTTCTGAACGTAGTGATGCAGGAGCTTCTTGTCCGGGGCTATCTGTACCAAATGCTCAAGCAAAGGCACAACGCGGCCGCCGCCGCGATTGCCACAACGGCGCTCTTTACGGCGCTGCACGGCGGGGCGTTGGAGGCGGGGGTAATCCCCGTGCTCAACGTGCTGACCATGAGCCTGCTTATGACCGTTGTTCTTGAATACAGCGGCTCCATTATCGCGCCTGTTGTCATGCACTTTTTGTGGAATGGGTTCGGCGCGCTGGTTTTGGGCGGCGTGTCCCTGGCGGACGACTATCCAAGCCTGCTGATAACGAGCTTCACCGGAAATGAAATATTATCCGGCGGGCCTTGCGGAATGGAGGGAAGCGTCGTTGTCCTGGCGGTCAACGTAATTTTCATAGCCTTTTTTTATACTCTTAAAAATCCCTATGGAAAAACCGGAAAAAGCGTGCTATAATGAAGCCGTTAAATTTTTCAGCGGGCGCTCCGCCCCCTGAGCTCTGTGAAGGAGGAACCATCCTATGCCGCTTGCACCGATTGTCCTTATCGCGATTGGCGTCATCGTCCTGATTATTCTCTTTACCAATATCCACATCGTTCAGCAGTCCCGGGCCTATGTCATCGAGCGCCTGGGCGGCTACCACGCCACCTGGGGCAAGGGCCCCCACATCAAGCTGCCCTTCATCGACCGGGTGGCCAAGAAGCTGAGCCTGAAGGAGCAGGTGGTGGACTTTGCCCCCCAGCCGGTAATCACCAAGGACAACGTCACCATGCAGATCGACACCGTGATCTATTTCCAGATCATCGACCCCAAGCTCTACACCTACGGCGTGGAGCACCCCATGAGCGCCATTGAGAACCTGACCGCCACCACCCTGCGCAACATCATCGGCGATCTGGAGCTGGACCAGTCCCTGACCAGCCGCGACCACATCAACACCAAGATGCGCGCCATCCTGGACGAGGCCACGGATCCCTGGGGCATCAAGGTCAACCGGGTGGAGCTGAAGAACATCATCCCGCCCCGGGAGATCCAGGACGCCATGGAGAAGCAGATGAAGGCCGAGCGGGAGCGCCGGGAGTCCATCCTCCAGGCCGAGGGCCAGAAGCAGAGCCAGATCCTGGTGGCCGAGGGTGAGAAGCAGTCCGTCATCCTCCGGGCCGACGCCGCCAAGCAGGCCAAGATCATGGAGGCGGAGGCCCAGGCCGAGGCCATCCTCCGGGTGCAGCAGGCCACCGCCGACGCCCTCAAGCTCCTCAACGAGGCCGCGCCCAACGACCAGGTGGTGAAGCTCAAGGCCCTGGAGGCCTTCGCCGCCGCCGCCGACGGCAAGGCCACCAAGATCATCATCCCCAGCGAGCTCCAGGGTCTGGCGGGCCTCGCCGCCGGGGCCCAGGCACTGCTGGGTAAGGACAAATAAAGACAGCGCCGGAAAGGCCCGGCCTCCATCAGGAGGCCGGGCTCTTTTGCGCTATTGCGCTGTATTGCCGCAGTCCGTTCCGCTTTGGGGAGGAAGCAATGTAATCTCCGGCTCCGGGGCGCTGATGTACATCTCCTCGCACCTGCGCTGAGCGGCAATCAGAATATTGATCGCTTTCTCTGTTTCACGGACCATTTCATGGTACATTTTTTTATAATCAGCCATTATATCACCCCAAATGGATTATATATCATCCTCGCGGAAAATACAACAAAAAATTCTCATGTATATTTACCCTGTAGTTTACATTAGAATACCCCTGTGAGGTGATAGGAAATGCCGTTTGTACCAAAGAAAACCCGAAAAAAGGTGGAATCACGATATAAAACGATCTATCTGCGCCAGGAAATCATTGAAGCGCTGGAGAAAATCGCTCAAAAAAATAATACCAGCTTCAACAATGTGGTGGTCAGTATGATCGAGCAGTGTCTGGAGGAGAACGAGGACGAACCGGATTGACGGCTCGTCCTTTTTATTCTCATAATATACGATTATCAATTACAAGTCAATAATTATTTTCTATTAGATTATAATACTATACCGCTTATTTTGATATGCTAATAGCGGTGAGGTGATAATTGTGCAAGAGCGTTTCCGGGAGAAATACCGCGTTTTAGGCCTGAAAATCGCGTATTACCGCAAAAAGTGCGGTTATACCCAGGAGCAGATGGCAGAGCTTATTGACAAAAGCTGGTCCTTTGTCGCCCAGGTAGAGGCCAACAATGGGAAGAAAATCAAGGGTATTTCCCTGGAGACGCTGTTCACGATTTCCGAGGTCTTGGATGTACCTGTTGAAAAATTCTTTGCTGAGGATTGATCCCGACTTGCCTTTGTAGGGGCGGATATTATCTGCCCGCCCGATACTGCGCATCTCCCATAAAAACGGCGGGCCGAGTCGTCCCGCCCTACACAAGGAAAACCGATTCGAACAGCGCCGTTCCGCAGGAGCGGCGTTATTTTTACGAAAAGCGGCACATTTTCCCCCGCACTGCGTCTAAAGGAGTGAAAAGGAGGGATGCCCATGGACAGAAATCGGCTGGCGCTGTACAGCCTGGCCCATTTCTGGGTAGATTTGAGCTGCGCCCTGCTGGTGTTCCGGACGATGGCGGGGCGCGAGGATTTAGCCCTGTGCCTGCTGCTGTACAATTTCTGCGCCTTCGCCCTGCAAATGCCCCTGGGACTGCTGGCGGACCGGCTGGACCGCAACGGGACCCTCGCCGCCGCCGGCTGCGGCTTGACGGCCCTGGCCTATCTGCCCCTGCCGGCAGTCCTGGCCGCGCTTCTGGCCGGAACAGGCAACGCCCTCTTCCACCTGGGCGGCGGCATCGACGTGCTCAACGCGGGGGAAAAGCGGGCCGCCGCCCTGGGGGTGTTCATCTCCCCCGGCGCCCTGGGACTTTTTATCGGGACCCTGTGGGGAAAGGGCGGCGCCCCCGCCCTCTGGCTGGGCCCCGCCGGACTGCTGGCCCTGGGGGGAGCGATTCTGTTTTTCCGCCGGGGGCCCTCCGGCAACAGCCCGCTGGAGCTGACGCCGAAGGGCGGATATGGGCCGCTTCTGCCCCTGTTTCTGGTGGTGGTGCTGCGGTCCTATATGGGGATGAACCAGACCTTTTCCTGGAAAAGCCAGTGGGCCCTGGCGCTCACACTGGCGCTGGCGCTGGGCAAAGCCGCCGGGGGCTTCGCCATGGACAGGCTCGGCCCCAAACGGGCGTCGGCCTGGAGCCTGGGGCTGGCGGCGGCGCTGTATCTGGCCTGCGGGATGCCGCTGCCGGGAATCTTGGCGGTGTTCCTCTTTAACATGACCATGCCGGTGACGCTGTGGGCCGTGGCCCGGGTGATGCCGGGGGCCAAGGGCTTTACCTTCGGCCTGCTGACCTTCGGGCTGTTCCTGGGATGGCTGCCGTCCTGGCTGGGCTGGCCTAATCTGCTGACAGGGCCTGCCGCCTATGCCGGGGTGAGCCTGCTGAGCCTGGCGCTGCTGTGGCTGCCGCTGAGAGGGGAGGCGGTGCGGTGCTGAAAATACTGGCCGTGTCCCTGGCTCTGACGCTGGTATTTGAGGAGCTGTTTGCCCTGGCCTGGGGCCTCCGGGGGCGGCGGGAGCTGGGGCTGATGGTCCTGGTCAACTGTCTGACCAACCCGCCGGTGGTGCTGCTCTACCACACCGCCGCGGGACTTTGGCGCTGGGACCCGGTCCTGGTGACGGTCGCGCTGGAAGCGGCGGCGGTGCTGGTGGAGTGGCGGTGCTGGCGGGCGCTGTCGGACCAGGTGAAGCGGCCCTTTCTCTTCTCCCTGCTGTGCAACGGTTTTTCCTACGGGGTAGGATGGATGCTCAATCTGCTGTGAAATGGAGGAATTGTGATGAAAAAATTGTGGATACTCTGTCTAGCTCTGCTGACCGCCGCCTCGCTGACGGCCCCGGCCTTCGCGGACATTCTCTGGGAGCCCAGCGACGATGAATTCTACCTGCGCCACCGGGACGAATGCTCCCCTGTTGTCCGGGGGTTCTACGCCAACGGCCCCGAGGGCTTCGTGACCCTATGGGACGCCCCCGGCGGCAGCGCCGTCCAGGGCCAGTACGAAAACGGCACCGTCCTCTGGGTCTACTGGCAGTATGAGGACTGGGGCTTCATCACTGTCTGGGAGGACGGCGGCAAACACACCGACGGCTGGGTCCCTATGGACCATCTGGAGCTGGTCTATGACTTTCAGTGCTTCGCCGAGGAGTACGCGGCCCTCATCACAGACTATAACGGCGAGTTCGCGGACTACGGCGGGGATGCGGAGGCCGTACATTTCTACGAGTACCCCGGCGCGCCGGAGGTCAAGCAGACCATGGAAATGGACATGATGGATGTGCGGGACCACCTCATGGGCAAAAACGGGAACTATGTCCCCAAGATTTTTGTGGATGAGGATGGCCGGACCTGGGGCTTTGTAGGCTATATGTACGGGCGGATCGACGGCTGGTTCTGCCTGGACGAGCCCGACGGCACGGGCTTCCCCGTCCGGGAGGTGGACGCGGCGGACCTGACCCCGGCGAAAACGCCTGTGCTCCCCGCTAAGGGGTACATCCCCTATGTCCTGGTGGGGGCGGTGGTGCTGGTCACCGCCGGGGTGCTGATGGTCCTGGTAAAAAAGAGGAAGAAGCAGTAAAAAAGGGCCTGCAGTCCGGGGAAATATCCGCCGCAATCGACTGGCAGCTGCGATCGATACCTTTACAGGCTATACTGCCTGAATTTTGGCACATCCTACGACAAGATATGAGGATAGAACGGGAATTTAGGTGATATAGGATATTGAAAACCGCTCTTTAATCTGCTAAACTATAGTCAGTTTAGGGAAGCAGCCTAAACTGTTGTATCGTTTTTCCTCAATCTTCTCCATCAAGGAAACCGCCGTCCTTTTGCAGGGCGGCGGTTTCCTTTGCCCGAAAAAATGAAAAAACTTTGAATTTATTTGAAATAAATCCCGCCGGACTTGCGGCAGAGCGCATTTTATGCTACACTATATAAATTATAATGGGAAAATGGGGCATCGTTCCGCCCCTGCGGCCCTCTCACGCCAAAAACATATTTGACAGATGCGAGGAAACAGAGCTATGGAAATCACACAGGGCGTCCGCTTCGACACCCTGGGCCTGTCCCAGGAGATCATGCGGGCGCTGGACAAGAAGCATTACGAAATCTCCACCCCCATTCAGGCCGGGTGCATCCCCCCCATGCTGGACTGGCAGGACATCACCGCCAAGGCCCCCACGGGCACCGGCAAGACCTTCGCCTTCGGCATCCCCATTATCGAGCACATCGACCAGGACTCCGACCAGGTCCAGGCGGTTATTCTGGCCCCCACCCGGGAGCTGGCGATGCAGATTACCGGCGAGATGCGGGACCTGGCCCAGTTCCGCCCCGGCATCCGGATGGTCTGCCTCTACGGCGGGCAGCCCATCGGCAAGCAGATCGACGCGCTGAAGAAGCGGCCCCAGATTGTGGTGGCCACGCCGGGCCGTCTGGGAGACCACCTCAAGCGCCGGACCGTGCGCATTGACCAGGTGCAGACCGTCATCCTCGACGAGGCCGACCGAATGCTGGACATGGGCTTTATCCACGACGTGACGCGGCTGCTGGACCAGATGAAGAAGCGGCGGAATTTGGGCCTCTTTTCGGCCACCATCAGCCGGGAGGTCATGGACATCGCCTGGGTTTACCAGCGGGACGCGGTGGAGATCACCGTCCGTGCCGACGAGGAGAACAAGCCCGACATCCTCCAGTACCGCCTGGAGGTGAACATGAACGACAAGGTGGACACCGTGGCGAAGATCCTGGAGCAGGAGCACCTGGACCGGGTGATGATCTTCTGCAACACCAAGGGCAACACCGAGCGGGTGGCCAAGCTGCTGCAGATGCGGGGAGTGGACGCCCAGTGCATCCACGGGGACATCCCCCAGGAGAAGCGGGAAAAGGTGATGGCCCGATTCCGCCGGGGGGAGCTGCGGGTGTTCGTAGCTACCGACGTGGCGGCCCGGGGCATCGACGTGGACGATGTGGACGCGGTCATCAACTACGACGTGCCCGACGAGAACGAGTACTACGTCCACCGCATCGGCCGCACCGGCCGGGCCAAGCGCCGGGGCGCGGCCTACACCCTGGTCAGCGACTACCCGGGGCTGGTGCGCCTGAACAACATTGCCCGGCACACCGGCAACAACGTCCGGCCCGTCAGGTTCAGCGAGACCGGGGAGCTGGTGCCGGCGGAGGACCGATGATTGGCTTTTTCCTCTGAAAGGAGGCGTTTTATGCTGCAGCTGAACCGAAAATTTCTGAGCCTTTTGCTGGCGGCCCTGTTGCTCCTCACCGCCTGTGGCAAGGAGGAGGCCATCCCCGCAGAGCCTGGGGAGGGGCCCTTTACCCTGACCGCCGCCCTGGCGCTGCCGGAGACGCTGGACCCGGCTAAAAGCGGCGGGACCATCGCCTGCCACCTCTTTGAGAATCTGATGACCTGGGCCGACGACGGCGGCGGCTATGCCCGGCTCGTTCCGGGCCAGGCGGAGAGCTACACGCTGGAGGTGGACTACGCCGGATGCGCCACCTGCACCTTCACTCTCCGGGAGGATATCCGGTGGTCCGACGGGGAGCCGGTGGAGGCGGAGGACTTCGTCCTGGCCTGGCAGCGGCTGGCGGACCCCGCCAACGACCTGCCGGACCGGTACCTGATGTCTGTTGTGGCCGGGTATCAGCAGGTCCAGGAGAGCGGGGACGCCTCCCTGCTGGCCGTCTCCGCCCCGGACGCGAGGACCTTCGTGGTGACGCTCCAGAGCAGCTTCGCCGGTTTCCTGGAGGAGCTGTGCGCCGGGTGCGCCACCATGCCCGTGCGGCAGGACCTGGCGGACAGCGGAAAATGGGGAAAGCCGGAGGCCGGCATGGTTTCCAACGGGCCCTATACGCTGGCGGAGGCCGGCAGCGAGGGCTTCCGGCTGGAGCGGAACCTGACCTACCACTCGGTCAATCTCTGGGGGCCGGAGGAGCTCCGCTTTGTGCCCTCGGCCGGCAGCGAGGGCGACTACGCCAAGCTTCGGAGCGGGGAGCTGGATTTCATGCTGGAGCTGCCGGAGAGCGCCCTGCTGGAGCGGGCGGACGGCCCCTGGCTGCCGGAGCCGGAGAACGTAACCTATGCGGTGCTGTTCAACACCCAGCGGGCCCCCTTTGACGTGCCGGAGGTCCGGCAGGCCCTGTGCCTGGCGGTGAACACGCCGGAGGTGACTCGGATGGCGGGGGACCTGACGCTCCGGACCGCCCAGGGCCTGGTGCCCTACGGCGTGGCCGACTTCGGCCAGCGGGCGGGGGAGGAGCCCCAGGAGCCGGAGGAGGAGGTCCCCGTCCTGCCCGGCGGGATTCCGGCGGCGGAGCCGGAGGAGGAGCCTGCCCAACGGTGGGACTTCCGCGCCCATGCCAGCGAGCTGGTGACCCTCTCCTCCGGGAGCGACTACGCCGCCGGCTGCGCCCAGGCCCGCTCCCTCCTGCTCCAGGCCGGGTACGGCCCAGAGAACCCCTTCCCGGAGGTGGAGTATCTATATGTGGACATCCCGGGGGCGCAGGCTGCGGCCCAGGCTCTCTCGGATATGTGGCGGCAGCAGCTGGGGATCACCGTTACGCCCAGGGCGGTCTCCCAGGAGGAGTACGACGCCCTTACCGCCCTCACGCCCCTTCCGGAGAGCGCCCTTGACGGGGAGGAGCCGGTCCCCCGGCAGGTGGGCGATCTGCCCCTGGCCACCGGGGACTTCTTCCTGGCCGCCCAGGAGTTCACCGCCTCCCGGGACGACGCCGGCGCGTTTCTCACCCACTGGCGCAGCGGACAGAGCCCCACGGGATACGCCAGCGGTGCCTTTGACATCCTGCTCTCCAGCGCCAGCGCGGCCATGGCCCCAGAGGCCCAGGACGCCCGGGACGCCTACCTCCACGACGCGGAGGCCATCCTGCTCTCTGACGGGGCGGTGCTGCCCCTGTTCTGCCGGGGCCGGAGCTTTGCCCTGGCGGAGAATCTGACCGGAATGTACCGGACAGCGGACGGGGCCTATTTCTTTACCGCCGTGGAGAAGATCCCGGCAGAAGCGCCTTAAACTGGACCGGCGGGGTCGTTGCATTTGCCATAGACCCCGCCGGTGGTTTAAGATACACTGGAAATTGCAAAAAGGCTGCAAATAGGAACAATTCAGGAGAAGAACAAAAAGAAGGAGGAGCAACCCCTATGAGCTGTACAGACTGTATCAGCCGCAACACCTGCCCCAGCGCGGATAAGCCGATGGAGGAATATATCCGCTCCCTGCCCCTGGAGACTGCCCACCACCGGGTGGAAACCCAAAAAACCAAGTGCGGCTTCGGCCTCCAGGGCGTGTGCTGCCGGCTGTGCGCCAACGGTCCCTGCCGCATCACCCCCGCCTCTCCCCGGGGCATCTGCGGGGCCAGCGCGGATACCATCGTGGCCCGGAATTTCCTTCGGGCTGTGGCCGCCGGGTCCGGGTGCTATATCCATGTGGTGGAGAACACCGCCCGGCAGCTGAAAAATACCGGCCTGCACAAGGACAAAATCCGCAGCGAGAAGGCCCTCAACCACCTGGCGGAGCTCTTCGGCGTCACCGGCGAGGACAAGTACGATTTGTGCGTGAAGGTGGCGGACGCGGTGCTCTCGGACCTGTACCGGCCCGAGTACGAGCCCATGGCGCTGGTGGAGAAGCTGGCCTACGCCCCCCGGGTGAAGAAGTGGAAGGAGCTGGGCATCATGCCCGGCGGCGCCAAGGGCGAGGTGTTCAACAACATCGTCAAGACCTCCACCAACCTCAGCTCCGACCCGGTGGAGATGATGGTCTCCTGCCTGCGCCTGGGCATCTCCACAGGCGTATACGGCCTCCAGCTGACCAACCTGCTCAACGACGTGGTTCTGGGCGACCCGGTCATCCGCTCCGCCCCGGTGGGCATGAACGTCATTGACCCGGACTACATCAACATTCTCATCACCGGCCACCAGCACTCCCTGTTCACCTACATCCAGGACCGTCTGCTGGACGCGGACGTGGTGGAGAAGGCCAAGGCCGCCGGGGCCAAGGGCTTCAAGCTGGTGGGCTGCACCTGCGTGGGTCAGGACCTCCAGCTCCGGGGCGAGCACTACACCGAAATCTTTGACGGCCACGCGGGCAACAACTACATCTCCGAGGCGGTGCTCTCCTGCGGGGCCATCGACGCGGTGCTCAGCGAGTTCAACTGCACCCTGCCCGGTATTGAGACAGTCTGCGAGGAGCTGAAGATCAAGCAGATCTGCCTGGACGTTGTGGCTAAGAAGGCCAACGCCGAGTACATCCCCTTTAACTACGAAACCCGCCAGGCCGACGGCGACCGGATCATCGACGAGATCATCGCCGCCTACAAGGCCCGCCGGGGCGTGGCGCCTATGAATCTGTTCAAGGACCACGGCAACAAGAACACCCTCACCGGCGTCAGCGAGGGGAGCCTGAAGGACTTCCTGGGCGGCTCCTGGAAGCCCCTCATTGACCTCATTGTCGCCGGGAAGATCAAGGGCCTGGCCGGCGTTGTCGGCTGCTCCAGCGTGGCCTATGGCCACGACACCCTCACCGCCGAGCTGACCAAGGAGCTCATTGCCAAGGATATCCTGGTGCTGACGGCGGGCTGCTCCTCCGGCGGACTGGAGAACATTGGGCTTATGACCCCCGAGGCCGCGGAGCTGGCCGGCCCCAACCTCAAGGCCGTGTGCAAGGAGCTGGGCATCCCCCCGGTTCTGAACTTCGGCCCCTGCCTGGCCATTGGCCGGCTGGAGATCGTCGCCACCGAGATCGCCGAGGAGCTGGGCGTGGACCTGCCCCAGCTGCCCCTGGTCCTCTCCGCCGCCCAGTGGCTGGAGGAGCAGGCCCTGGCCGACGGGGCCTTCGCCCTGGCTCTGGGACTGCCCCTGCATCTGGGGGTGCCCCCCTTCATCACCGGCAGCAAGCTGGTGACGAAGGTGCTCACCGAGGATATGGTGGGCCTCACCGGCGGACGGGTGATTGTGGACGGCGACGGCAGGAGCGCCGCCAACACCCTGGAGGCCATCATCGAGGAGAAGCGCAAGGCCCTGAACATTTAAGGGGAGGCGCGAGAAAATGAAACGAATTTTTATCGATCCCGCCAAGTGCGACGGCTGCAAGAACTGCACCGTCTACTGTATGGCGTCCCACAGCGATATGACCCCCCGGCGGGGGAGCCTGGACGAGCTGCGCGGGGCGGTCTACGCCCTGGACCTGACGGACCCCGCCACCCAGTCCCGCAACCGCATCGTCATCAATGAGAACGGCGGCTATGACCCCATCTTCTGCCGCCACTGCGACGTGCCCGACTGCGCCGGGACCTGCATGAGCGGAGCCCTGGCGAAGAACCTGGAGACGGGCCTGGTGGACTATGACGGGGAGAAATGCGCGGCCTGCTATATGTGCGTGATGGCCTGCCGCTACGGCGTGCCCGCCGTCACCCCGGACCGGAAGCGCATGGTCAAATGCGATTTCTGCCAGCACCTGGAGGAGGGCCCCGCCTGCGTCCGGGCCTGCCCCAAGGGCGCTATTGAAGTGAGGGAGGTGTGAGCATGGAGCGATTTGTCATCATCGGCGCGGGCGCGGCCGGCATTGCCGCCGCCCAGACCCTCCGGGATTTCCGTCCCAAGGATATGATCACGGTCCTCTCCATTGACGAGAAGGTCCACTCCCGCTGTATGCTCCACAAGTACCTGGGCCATGAGCGGGACGAGCAGGGGATCAACTTTGTGGCGGCGGATTTCTTTGAGAAAAACGACATCTACCACATCCCCTGTCAGACGGTAAGCAGAATTGACACCCAGGCCAAGACCGTGTACTACGGAGAGAGCTACAGCATCCCCTACGACAAACTGCTCATCTCCACCGGCTCCGGGTTCTTTATTCCCCCCATCCCCCACTTCCGGGAGGCCCCCAATGTCTTTGGTTTCCGGGATTTGAGCGACGCGATGAAGATCGACGCCGCCTTCGCCAGGGGCAAGCGGGTGTTTATCGTGGGCTCCGGCCTGGTGGGCCTGGACGCCGCCTCCGCCCTGGCGGAGCGGGGGGCGGACATCACCATTGCGGAGATGGCGCCCCGGGTCATGCCCCTCCAGACTGACGAATATGCTGCCGGCGTCTACCAAAAGGCCTTTGAGGCCCACGGGTGCAAATTCCTGCTGGGCATCGGGGCCAGCGACGCGGTGGTGGACGGCGAGGGGAACATCACCGAGGTGATCCTCTCCAACGGGGAGCACGTGCCCTGCGACTTCATCATCATGGCCGCCGGCGTCCGGCCCCGGATTCAGATCGCCCTGGACAGCGGCATCAAGGCCGAACGGGCTATCGAGGTGGACGATCATCTGAGGACCTCCGCTCCGGACGTCTACGCCGCCGGGGATTGCACCGGCCTCTCCGGCGTGTGGCCCGACGCTATGGCCCAGGGGAAGGCTGCGGCGGAGAATATGGCCGGGCTCGATACCGTGTACGAGAAGCCCTACCCCTTCAAGAACACCAGCAACTTCTTCGGCGTGACCATGCTCAGCGCGGGGCGGCTGGACCTGACGGAGGGGGCGGAGATTCTGGTCCACAAGACCCCCGGCGAGTACAAGAAGGCTGTCATTACCAACGGCAGACTGACGGCCTATCTCTCCCTGGGAGATATCTCCAATCAGGGGCTGTACCTGTACCTTATCCGCACGGGTGTGGACGTCAGCGATAAGCTGGACAGGATTTTCCGGCTGAGCTTCGCGGACTTCTATGGCATCAACGAGAAAAACGGCGAATTCGCCTACAGCGTGTAACTGAAAAGCGGCATGGCGTAAGCCATGCCGCTTTTTTATTTGTCCGCCGCCGGCCCTCAGCTCCCGGAACCGCCGGACAGGGTCCTCTCTATATCCCCCAGCGCGTTGACAAAGGCAAGGACAGCGTTCACCTGGCTGTCGTTCATTTTTTCCAGCCGGGAGATGACCGTCCTCTGCGTATCGGACAAATTTATCTGGCAGAGCTGCTCCTCACTCTCAGCGGCCCAGTAATCAAGGGTCGTTCCGAAATAGTCCGCCAATTTCCGCAGCGTCGTCAGCTTCAGTCCCTCATATCCCTTTTTATACCAGCCGTCAATGGTGGTATATGGAATATTGCACGCTTTGGACAGGGTGCTTTTATTCAGATGGTTCTTCTCCATCAAATAGTTTAGTTTCTCCAGAAAATCCATTGCGTCGTCACCTCCAATTAGACAATTTTATCACGAATAAGAGTAAACTGCAAGAATCAGATTACCCTTGAGCGTAACTTCAATTTGCAGAGGAGTGCTTGGAAAAAGAAAATCTTTGCAGGGGCGGATGATGTCCGTCCCTGCTATTTTTCGTACTTGGCGAATTGATGTCCTGCGCGCAAGATACCGCTTGACATATTACGACTGCGGGTATATATTGAAATAACTGGTTACCCGCAGGGGTAGAAAGGAGATGAGGATATGTTTCACAATTTGCGGACGGCGCTGCAGCAAAAGGGAATCTCTGTCAAACAATATGCGGAGGTTCTGGGAATCGGAGAAAAGACCCTGCAAAGCAAGCTGGCGGGAAGGACGGATTTTACATATCCGGAATTTAGAAAAACCTGCACGCTGCTTTGCGAATACAACGCGGACTACCTGTTTGCCGAAAAAACCCCCAGGGAAACGCAGACCACCGGGACCGGGTGAGCCTCCTTCCAAAAAATTTTTTTCTGTCTCGGTTTTGTAACCGATTATGTGACCGTCATATGATATAATCCAGATAGTGTAAGCCTGCGGAGGCGCCCGGAGGCATAGTCCGTGGAAATTCTTCCCTTTACGTGTCACAAAATCAGCATTTTGCATCATATACCAGATACAGGATGCCGCGGGCATGGTTCAAGGAGGCGATAACAGCGAAACGGGACCAACATTTTCTTCTATCTTCCCATGAGCTTGAGGCAATTTTTGCGGCGCAAAGCGCCGGTTAGGAGGATTTTATGAGATCAGCAGCAAAGCAATACTGGAAGCGGGCGATCGCCCTGGCGCTGGTTCTTTCTCTCGCGCTTTCGCTTTGCTTCACCACAACCTTTGCCGCGGACGAGGATGACGCGGC
>JAAWHO010000013.1 GCA_022795905.1 Oscillospiraceae bacterium | reverse complement strand
GCCCACGTCGTCGGGCACCACATAGGTGTCGTAGCCCTCGGCGTCCGCCAGGGACTTGAGGGCCCCCCGGGCCTTGTCGGTGGTGGCGTAGATGCGCTTGGCGGCCTCGGCCTTGCCGTACTTCTTCTCCAGCATGGCCTTGAAGAACCGGAAGGCCACGGCGGGCTCGGTGGTTGTGCCGGACTTGGAGATGACGTTGACGGAGAAGTCGCCGTCGCCGATGAGGTCCATGACCTCCTGCATACTGTCGCCGCTGAGGCCGTTGCCGGTGAAGTAGATGTTGGGAGTGTCCTTCTTCTTCAGGTTGTAGTTGTTGGAGCCGATGAGCTCAATGACCGCCCGGGCCCCCAGGTAGCTGCCGCCGATGCCGATGACCACCAGGGCCTTGCTGTCGGACTGGATTTTCTTCGCCGCCGCCTGAATCCTGGCGTACTCGGCCTTGTCGTAGTCCCGGGGCAGGTTTACCCAGCCGACGAAATCATTGCCCTTGCCAGTGGCGTTCTGGAGCCAGTCGTGGGCCTGGGCCAGTCCCTGGGCGTACTTCTGGGTGTTGGCGGAGCTGTTTTTCAGATCAACGGAAAGCATGGATTCGTCCTCCTGTCAAATTGGTAAAGTTGGGAATCATCTGGAAATAGTATACCACAACTGAAAACGCTAAGCAAGGGGCGGGGAAAAATTCCGCGCACTGCATCCGAAAAGACGGCTGGGAGCGGATGGCGCCGCTCCCAGCCAAAATATGCTATTCCGTTCTGTACCGATATAAATACCGGAAATAAGGGTCATATTTCGGGAGAAGCTCCCAGTACAGGCTGGAGATCGCGTCGCATGGCTCATATTCGCTTTTATACCCTACTGAGTCAATGATATAGAAGGGGTTGCTTGCGCCAAATTCCATTTGTGTACCATCCTTATAAATGATAAGGAACATGAAAGGAAAGACCCCATCGTAATCCAAATAAGACTGCGAGCCATTACTTTTCAATTCAACCTTCTCAAGCAGAGAGGACAGTTCCAGTACATCCGCTTCCGTCAGTTTACACGGCTGAGTGTCCTGCGACGGCGAGATTAAATAAACCTCCTCTATTTCTGATACAGATAAAATTAAATTTTCAATATTTGTCTTAGATAATTCCGCTTGTAGATTCGGTATTTCTGTTTGCAATTTCAGGAAAATAACAAGAACGGTACATAGCAACAGAAAAAAGCAAATGAATAGATACTTATTCCTCTTCCGCATGGACAAGTATTGCACCTAAGTGATAATCACGGTTCATGCCTACACAATGATACCTATAGTAAGTATACACCGGATTCCCAATGTATATATTTTCAAAATCTATATCTGCTAACCCCCATACTTCTTTTGAACGCTCGATTGAAGATAGCGCACTAATAATTCGATCTGTCGGTATTTCTTCATTATAATACGAGTCTGATGTTGATTCTGTTGTTTCATCCAAGTCATATGCGCTGGCATTCGGGTAAACACAAGAAATTATTGTAAAGAGGACCAAAAGAGTTGCGATAATGCGCTTTTTCATGTGGATAAACCTCCTACAAAGAATATGTAATATTATATTACTATATTTGTAAATAAAAGTCAACATAAAGCAAGCAAAAAAACGGAATATTTGACAACTCCCGGGCTGTCTGTTAGAATGAAGAAAACCCCTGTCGAACCATAGCGGGATAAAGAGATCGGAGTATACGGCATGAAAAAGATACTGGTCATCGGCTCCACGGTAGCCGACGTCATCGTCAACCTGGACTATCTCCCCCGGACGGCGGAGGACGTCCACATCAAATCCCAGTCTGTGTCCCTGGGGGGCTGCGCCCACAACGTGTCCGACATGATCGGCCACTTCGGCGTGCCCTACACCCTCTTCTCCCCGGTGGGCACGGGGATGTACGGGGATTTTGTCCGCAAGCACCTGGCGGAGAAGGGGGTCGTCTCCCCCGTGCCCACACCGGAGATGGCCAACGGGTGCTGCTACTGCTTTGTGGAGTCCTGCGGAGAGCGGACCTTCATTGTGGACCACGGGGCGGAGTACCTTTTCAAGCCGGAGTGGTTTGACGCGCTGGACCCGGCGGAATACGGCTGCGTCTATATCTGCGGCCTGGAGGTGGAGGAAAAAACCGGGGATGTGGTGGTGGACTTTCTGGAGAAAAGCGGCCTGCCGGTGTTCTTCGCCCCCGGCCCCCGGCTCAGCCGCATTGACCCGGCACTCATGGAGCGGGTCTTTGCCCTGCGCCCGGTGCTGCACCTCAACGACGACGAGGCCAGAGAGTACGCCAAGGCGGACACCGTGGAGGCTGCCGCCGCCGCGCTGTACGACCTGACAAGGAGCATGGTAGTGATTACAACCGGTGATAAAGGGGCCTGTTTCTACGACGGGCAGACCCTCACTCAGGTCCCGCCGGTGAAGGTGGACCATATTACGGACACCATCGGCGCGGGGGACGGCCACTGCGGAGCCATGATGGCCTGCCTGGCGAAGGGGATGTCCCCCGCTGAAGCCATCGCCAAGGCCAATGCCGCCGCGGCCATGCTGGTGACGGTCAAGGGCGGGATCTTATCCAACGGGCAGTTTGAGGCGGCTGGACTTCTCTAAAAAAAAGCGGCAGGGATCCCCTCCCTGCCGCTTTTCGCTTATCTGCCCTGTATCTCCCGCAGCACGTCCACCACGGACCCGTCCCGGTACTCCACCACGGCGGCCACCGTCTCCCTCCAGGGCACCGCCCTGGGCTTTCCGGTGATGGACTCTGCCAGCTCCTGGAGCGCCTGGATTGTTGTCAGCTTCATCCCGGCCCGCTTCAGGTCGGCCCGAAGCTCCTCATACCGCTGATGCCTCGGATTGAGGGCCACGCCGGCCTGGGTGACTACGCAGGCCACCGTCTCTCCCGGCGTGCAGCAGGCCGCCACCCGCTCCACCACCGACGGGATTCTCCCCCGGACGATAGGCAGAGCCACGATGGACACCGCCGCCCCGGCGGCTACATCCGGCCCGCCGCCCAAGCCGCCCATCATCCGGCCCGATGCCCCGGTCAGGATATTGACGTTGAAATCCGTGTCCACCTCCAGGGCTCCCAGCACGCCGAAATCCAGCCGGTCCAAAAAGCACCCCCTGGAAAAGGCGTTGGAATAGGCCGCGTTGTCGATCTCCACCACCCCGGGCCGGTCCAGAATCGCCCTCGCCGCCACAGCGTCGAAGGACTGGCTGCACTCCACGGCCCGAATCTGCCCGGCGTCGTACATATCAATGATTGCCGCCGTGATGCCGCCCAGGGCAAAGCTGGCCTTGACTCCACGCTCCTCCATCCGCCGGGAGAGGAACTTGGTGCAGGCGATGCTGATCGCCCCGGCCCCGGTCTGGAAGGAGAAGCCCTCCCGGAAGCGGCCCGAGGCGGCGATGACGTCCGCCACCCGCTGGGCAATCGCCAAATCTCTGGGATTTTTCGTCAGCCGCGCGGCCCCCGCGCCGATTTTGGCCGGGTCTCCCACCTGGTCCACCTTCACCACATAGTCCACATAGCTCTGCCCGATGCTGGCGGGGAGGCAGGGGTAGTCCACGATTGTATCCGTGACCACCACCACCTTCCCGGCGTTCTGGGCGTCCACGAAGGAGTAGCCCAAGCTGCCGCAGGGGTTCTGTCCAATCTGGCCGGTACAGTTACCCCGCTCGTCGGCAGCGGAGGCGGCGATAAAGGCCACGTCAATTTGCAGCTCCCCGCTCTCAATGGCCCGGGGCCTGGCTCCGTGGGGCCGCAGGATGGCCGGACGGGCCAGATGGATGGTTCCGTCCAGCAGGCCGTCCCCCAGCTCGCCCCGGATGCCGCTGGCCTCCACCCGGTCGATGGTGCCGTCCCGGACGTAGTCCGTCAGGGAGAAGCCCCGGAGGTTCACTACGGCGCTGGGGGCGAAGCGCAGGCCCTTGATGCCCTCAGCCCGGATGGCCTCCATCACCTGGCCCACCACCAGATCCCCCTCCCGGAAGGAGTGGTGGAAGGAAATGGTCATGCCGTCCCTGAGCCCCACGGCCCGGACGGCCTCCCGGAGACTGCCCAGGAGCTTGTTCTCCCCGGTGTTCCGGGCCACAGTGCGCCTTGTCACCGCTGTGACCGGCGCAACGGGGGCTGCCTCTCCGGCGTAGGGCCGCAGACGATAGCCGCCCACCTGCTCCGGCAGCTCCCGTCCCAGACTATTGCGCATCGTCTCCGCCTCCTTCCAATACGCCCGCCGCCCGGGCCTGGGCCAGGACGGTCCGGGCACGGCGCTCCATGGGTTTGTCCACCATGCTGCCGTCTACCACCACCACGCCGGTGTGGTCCCGCTCCCCCTGAGCCAGGGCCTCCATCACCCGCTGGGCGTGGCGGATCTCCTTTTTGGTGGGGGTGAATGCGGCGTTGACCACGTCGATCTGCCGGGGGTGGACCACGGTCTTGCCATCGAAGCCCAGTCCCCGGGTGGTCTTCAGATCCTCCGCCAGGCCCTCCAGGTCATCCAGATCGCTGAACACCGCGTCTTGGGCGGAGACTCCCGCCAGGCGGCAGGCCTCCAGCACCTGCATCCGGGCGTAGAAGATCTCCCAGCCCGTCTTGCTCCGCAGAGCGCCCATGCTGGCGGTGTAGTCCTCCGCCCCCAGGGCCAGCGCGGCCACCCGGGGGCTGGCGGCGGCGATCTCCTTGGCGTTGGAGGCCCCCAGGCCCGACTCAATATTGCACCAGAGGCTGGTGGTCCCCTCCGGGATGCCGGCGGCTCTCTCAATGGCGGCAATCTGCCCGTCCACCCGCCGGACCTCCTGGGCGTGCTCCACCTTGGGCAGGCGGATGGCGTCGGGCCGGGCCCGGACGGCGGCGGCTAAATCCTCCTCCAGGAAGGGGGAGTAGAGGCCGTTGACCCGAATGATGACGTACTTGTCCGGAGGCCGGTGGTACCGGACGGCGTTATAGACCAGAAACCGGGCGGCGTCCTTGTCGGAAAGGGCCACCGAATCCTCCAGGTCGTAGACAATACAGTCTTCGTTGTAGAATCGGGCGTCCAGCAGCTTCCCGGGGCTGGAGCCGCCCACGTAGAGATTGGTCCGCATCAGCGCCTGTTCTCTCATTGTCCGCCGTCCTCCCTTGTCCAGTCGTAGCGCTCCTCCGCCGCCCGGTAGAGGGCGCAGCGCACCCGGGCGGCGATGACGCAGTCCAGGGCCCCGTGGTCCTGGAGGCGGACGGCGGCTTCGGTAATGCCGGCCAGCGCCAGCTCCCGTCGGACAGCGGCCTCCATGGCGTCCCCGAAGAGAGCCTCCACCTCGCTCTCCAGCTCGATGTCGATGCCGCCGCCCTCGTTGGGAGCCACAGACACAAAGACGTCGCTGGACTCCAGCGTGCCCGCCGAGGCGGGCTTTTTGATTTTCATAGGACTCCTCCCTGTTTTCCAAAGCTGAAATAAAACGGGCCGTTTTCACGGCCCGTTTCCCTGCGAGGAATCAGCCCTCGACAATGATATCCGTTATCTTCTCCGCGTAGTCCCGAATGTCGATCCCCTTGGTGAAGGTCAGGCAGGTACCGCTGGGGAAGCGGGTCTTCTCAATCCACGCCTGGGGCATCTGGGACGCGCCGTACTTGGCCCCCAGAATCACCCCGGCCACCGCGCCGATGGTGTCGGCGTCCCGGCCGAAGTTCCCCGCCAGGGTAACGCCCTTGCGGAAGTCGTCGCTGACCGCCTTCAGGCAAACGAACGCCGAGGGGATGGCCTCCGCCGTGGTGGCCCAGGAGCTGGTCCAAAGGAAGTCGTGGAGCTCCATCCAGGCCTCCAGCAGGCTGCCCTTCTTCTCCAGAATCTCAAAGGACTTGGTCATGTTGTAGTACAGCCAGGACTCCTCCGGAATGGCGGACATGGCCGCGTCGAAAATCTCCTCCATAGAGCCATCCACCATGGCCGCGGCCACCGCCGCCGCCACCGCCTGGGCGCCCCAGACGCCGTCCCGGAAGTGGCTGATCTCCGACTCGATCCGGGCGTACTCCTTGGCCCTCTCCACATCCCCCGCGCACAGAATGCCGATAGGTCCGATGCGCATGGAGGAGCCGTCGCTCATGTGGAAGGTGTTGAACTTGCCGGACAGGGGGGGCTGGAGGCCCTTGCGCAGATTGTTGGCCGCCTCGATCTCGCTGGCCCCGCCCCGCTTGTACTCATCCTGGGTCACAACGTCCTCCATCCAGGAGCGCACGCACTCCTCGGTGGTGAGCTTCCCCCGGCAGCGGATGATGGTCTTGGCGGTGAGCAGGGCGAACTCCGTGTCGTCGGTGGACCAGGAGGCCCCCTTGTTGAAGTCCGTGGTCACCTGGTAGGCGGCCCGGTTCTCCGGCTTCCGGGAGGCGTCGCCGAAGCTGTCGCCGATGGCCAGGCCCGAGAGGGCCCCGTACACCTTGTCAAAAACCCGGGCTCTGTCTTGGATGAACTCGTTTCTGCTTAACATATCGTACCTCGTCGTTTGATGATTTCTTTTTCCGGGCCCTCCCCGCCGGGAGGGCCCGGAGGGGGATTTAACCAAAGGTCTCCTGGAGCAGGGAGGCGAACTGGTCGCCGCCGGCCTCGTTCCACTTGGCCACGAACTCCTCAAAGTCGTCGATGGGCCGCACGCCGCGGATGATATCAGAGGAGTACTCGTTATAGAGGTTGGTCATGGCGTCCCACTGGGGGGTCATCTCGTTGGGGATGAGGATATTCTTGTCCATCACCATGTAGCTGTTGACCAGGTCCAGGGACTCCTGGGCGGCGGGGGTCAGCACGGGCTCGGCCAGGGAGGGGTTCTGGGGGTCAAACTTATTGGTGGTGTCCCAGAAGCGGGCCCACCAGCTGGAGAACTGGTCGGTAAAGACGATCTTGTCGCCCTCGACGGTGTAATGCTTGCCCTCGATGCCCACCTTATCCAGGATGCGGCCCTCGGGACTGGCCATGAACTCCAGGACCGCGAAGGCGGCCTCCTTGTTCTTGGAGTCCACATTGATGGCGATGCCCCGGCCCTCCTTGGTAACATCCACAGAGGTGTAGGACTGGCTCACGCCCTTGGCGGGAGGCAGAACGGTCAGCGTGGAGGCCTCGCCGTTGACGGAGACCATCTTGGTGTCGTAGACCTGGATAACCGCGCCGGCGGTACCGGCCAGGACGCCGGCCTGGCCCTCATAGAACTTCTGCTCCATGACGTCCCAGGTGTTGGTGAGGAAATCGGAGTCCAGCAGGCCGTCGGCGTACAGCTTGGCGTAGAACTCCAGCTTGGCCTTCTCCGCCTGGCTGGCCTTGGAGAAGATCCACGCTCCGTCCTCCTCCACCACGGTGCCGGTGACGCCGAAGGCGTGGTTGAAGATGCTGTCCAGGCGGGCAGTGCTGCCGTCAGCGGTTATGGCGCACTGGACCAGGCCCTTGTCCTTCATCTCCTTGAAGAAGGCGTAGTAGTTGTCGGGGGTGGGGTCGGCCATAAGGGTCTCGAAGCTGTCGAGCTGCTCGGCCCAGTCGGTGCGGACCACAGGGGTGTAGGTCCGGGGAGGAGCCAGCCACAGCAGGTAGGGGTAGCTCTCCAGCTTGGCCTTGTTGGACTCGTCCATCAGGTCCTTGACATAGGTGGACCCGTTGATATAGGGGGTCAGATCCTCCAGCAGGCCCTGCTCGGACACGGCCTGGTCGCCGCCCTGGAAGTAGATGAGGTCGGCGGTGATCTCGCCGTTCATCACCGCCAGGGGCAGGGCGGTGGCGTAGCTGCTGGCCGGGGGCTCGTCAAAGATGACGTTGACATACTGGCCGTTGGCGGCCATCTTCTCGTTGATGGCCTGGCACAGCAGCTGCACGTCCTCCTCGTCGGGGAATACATCCTTGACCATGACGTGAACATCCACAGGGGCGTCGGCGGTGCCGATAGTTCCGCCGGACTCCACAGGCGCGCCTGCGGAGCTGCCGCCGGAGGGCTCCTGACCGCCTCCGGCATTGCCGGTGTCATTGCCGCCGCCGCAGGCGGTCAGGCAGGCGAGGAGCATGAGAAGCGCCAAGGCAAGAGAACATAGCTTTTTCATAAGTACCTCCATTGTTGATATTTGGGTTGGTGTGTGCGGTGATCTATCCCTTTACACCGCCGGCCATCGCGTCCTTGGTATAGAACTTGAGCACCAGCGGATAGATCAAGAGGATGGGGACAATGGCGACGATGATGGTGGCGTACTGAAGGGCTGTATAGTCCAGCTGCGCCAGGGCGTTGTAGTCCATCAGGTTCTGGGTGCCCACCAGGGTGGTGATGTCGCCGTCAACGATAAATTTCCGCAGGATAACCTGGAGAGGCACCTTGGAAATCGAGGAGATGTAGATGCCCGCCCGGTAGTACTCGTTCCAGCGGACCACGCCGTAGAACATGGTCAGGGTGGCGATGCCCGCCTGGGACAGGGGGGCGATGACCGAGAAGAGCACCCGCATATGCCCCGCGCCGTCAATCCGGGCCGCGTCGCACAGGTCCGCAGGGACCTCCTGGAAGTAGCGCATCATGATGATGAGGTAATACACGTTCACCGCCTGGCAGAGAATGACGGACCACTGGGAACCCATCAGATTCAGGGAGCGGATGACCATATACTCGGGCACGATGCCCGGGTCAAAGAGCATCATGATGATGAAGAACACCATCAGAATCCTCTTCCCCACCAGGCCGGGCCGGGTGAGCACATAGGCCGCCATGATGGTGAGAATCATGTTGATGACCGTGCCCACCAGCGTGATGAAGATGGAGTTGAACATTGCCGGTACCAGGTTCTTGTTGCTGAAGAGAACCTGGTAGTTCACCAGGGTGAACCCTCGGGGCAGAATCTCCAGGCCGCCCATGCCGCCGGACTGGAGGGGGTCGGACAGGGACCTGGCCAAGATATGCAGCAGGGGCACCAGCATGGTCAGCGTAATCAGAAACAGCACCGCCATCAGCACCCACTGGAGGAGACCGTAGGGCTCTCTTTTCTTCTTTGTCATGCTTACCACACTCCTTCCCCGGTCAGCTTTTTGGAGGCCACATGGGTCATGCACACCAGGGCCACGCCCACAACGCCCTTCACCAGGCTCACCGCGGTACCGATGGAGTACTGCGCCTGCTCAATTCCCACGCGGTTGACGTAGGTATCCAAAATGTCAATAACACTGTTAACGGCGGGGTTGGTGAAGTTGTAGACCTGGTCGAAGCCCGCGGACATGAAGTAGCCCAGATTCAGGATAAAGACCGTGGTCATGGGGATGAGCAGGGCCGGCAGGATGATATAGCGGATCATGTGCCAGCGGCCGGCCCCGTCCATCTTGGCCGCCTCGTAGAGGCTGGGGCTGATGTTGAGGATAGCGGTAAAGAAGATGATGGAGTCCCAGCCCAGGCTCCGCCACCCCTCGTTGAGAAAGAGGATCCACCGGATGGCCCCCTTGCTGGTAAGCAGGTCCACCGGCCCCGCCCCAAAAAGGCCCAGCAGCTGGTTGAGACCACCGGAGTCCGAGGGACTCAGAAAGCTCATCCAGATACCGGCGATGACCACCCAGGAGAGGAAATGGGGCAGATAGGACACTACCTGCACATACTGCCGGAAGCGCTTGGAGCGAAGCTCGTTGAGCACAATGGCGAAGATGACGAAAAAGGGGAAGAGCAGCACGTACTTCATAAAGCTGATAATAAGCGTGTTGGTCAAAATCTCCTGGAACGCCGAGGTGCTGAAGATAAGCTTGAAATATTTCAGTCCCGCGAACTCCCAGGGGCCTCTCGCCTTGTAGTCGTAGAAGGCCAGGCGCATATTGATAATGGGCCACACCCGGAAGACAAGAAAATAGATAATGGTGGGCGCCAGAATCAGGTACAGCACCCTGTCCTGCCACATACGGTGCAGGGTGCGCCGGGCCGGGGAAGCGCTGAGGCGTTTGTTTTCCATAGACAAGGCCCTCCTAAAATCAGAAGCAAAAGTAACCGGTTTCTCTAGTATCAGCTATTATACACCAGAAAATTCTATCTTGCAATGCACTATTTTCACAGAATTTTTGTCAAATTTTTATATATAAATACTAATAAATTGTGAACAGGCCGTCCGGAATCTCCCGGTTTTTGCCGAAATTTCTGAAACCGTTTTATTGATAGAAAGCGAAAAAGGCGCCCTTTTTGGGGCGCCTTTCCCACAATTTGAAGCCAAATTTTAATACTCGTCGTCGTAGGGCCTCTTCCGGGTGGTGTCCCGGAGGACCAGGCTGGGCTCGATGGTGGTGTGGGGGAACTTGACCTCCTCCCCCTCGATAATCCGCATGAGCTGGGCCGAGAGGTGCTGGGCCATGTCGTAGTGGGGCTTGGAGACGGTGGAGAGGGCCGGCTCGAAGACGCTGGCCAGCTCGATGTTGTCAAAGCCCACCAGCTCCACGTCCTCCGGCACCCGCACGCCCCGCCGCCGCAGCTGGGAAACCATGCCGATGGCCACCAGGTCGCTGCCGGTCATCACCGCGTCGAACTCTGCTCCGCTGCCTACCAGGCGGTCCGCCGCCTGCCGGCCATACTCGATGGTGTAGTCTCCGCTGAGAATCAGCTCCTCCCGCACGGGCAGCCCCGCCGCCTCGTGGGCCCGGCGGTAGCCCTCCAGGCGCTGGTGGGAGCCGGAGATGTCCGGGTTGCCCTCCACATAGGCGATCCGCTTCGCCCCGCCCCGAATGAGGTAGGAGGCGGATTTGTAGGCCCCCGCCACGTTGTCCCCGGCGATGCTCACGTCGCTCAGGGAGTTGTCAAAGGTCCGGCCCAGCAGGGCCAGGGGCGTCTTGTACCGCCGGAAGCCGGCCAAAAAATCCAGGTTGGACACCCCCGAGCACAAAATTATGCCGTCCACCCGCTTGTCGATCATGCTCAGCAGCTGCTGGGCCTCCCGCTCCGGGTCGTAGTTGGAGTTGCCCACGATCACCGAGTAGCCCTTGGTGTCCATATAGTCGGTGATGCCCCGGATAATCTTGGGATAGAAGAAGTTGCTGACATCCGGGATAATGACGCCCACCATGTTGGATTTGGCGATGGCGATGCTCCGGGCCAGGGCGTTGGGGCGGTAGTTGAGCTCCTGGATGGTGCGCAGCACCCGCCGCCGGGTTTCCTCCCCCACGCCCGTGGTTTTGTTGTTGATGACCCGGGAGACGGTGGCCTTGGAGACGTTGCAGATCTCCGCGATCTCCGCGATGCTGTAAATTTGTTTATCCGGCAAAATCTCACCCTCCTCCGCCCCCGCTCAAAGGCCGGGGGCAACTGTAGCGGGCAATATTGTATCATGGGGGACGGACAGACTGCAAGAGGATTTTCACTCTTGCAATTCACTTCGTCACATGGTATAATAAAGAAACCGGTTGCTCAAACAAACGCAATATTTTCCCAAGCAGGCACGGCCCGCCGTGCGATACCACGTTTATGGCGAACGTCAAAAATCCAGTCAAACGGGCCGGCCGCAATTTTGAAGATTGTTATAGAAAATGCGAGGAGAAGCCATGGTTGAACATTATTTGGAAAAAGTTTACGCCGGTTTTCTGGGGATGAATATCGGCATCCGCCTGGGCGCGCCGGTGGAGCCCACCATCTGGACCTACGAGCGCATCCGGGACACCTATGGAGATATCACCGGATATGTAAAGGAGTATAAAAACTTCGCCGCCGACGACGACGCCAACGGGCCGGTATTCTTCCTCCGAGCCCTGTACGACGACGCGAAGGATCGGCTCCCCACGCCCCAGGACGTAGCCCGGGCCTGGCTCAACTACGCCCGGGAGGGAGTCGGGCTGTACTGGTGGGGCGGCTACGGCGTGAGCACGGAGCACACCGCCTACCTGAACCTGAAAAGCGGCATCCCCGCCCCCCAGTCCGGCTCCATCGAGCAGAACGGCCTGATTCTGGCGGAGCAGATCGGGGGCCAGATTTTCATCGACACCTGGGGGCTGGTGAGCCCCTGCCGGCCCCACCTGGCGGCGGAGCTGGGCCAGACGGCGGCCAGCGTCTCCCACGACGGCAACGGCCTGTGGGGGGCCCGGTTCTTCTGCGCCGCTATCGCCAAGGCCTTCGAGACGGCGGAAATCACGGAGATCGTCGAGGCCGGTCTGGCGGAAATTCCGGAAGAATGCACCTACCGGGATGTGATGGAGGCCGTGAAGGCCTTTCATAAGGAGCACCCGGAGGACTGGCGCGCCTGCCGGGAGATGCTGGAGCGGGACTGGGGCTACGACAAGTATCAGGGCGTATGCCACATCATCCCCAACGCCGGGGTGTGCGCCATGGCCCTGCTCTACGGCGGCGGCGATTTCGCCCGGACGGTGGAGATCGCGACGATGGCCGGGTGGGACACGGACTGCAACGCCGGCAACGTGGGCACGGTGCTGGGGGTGGCCCGGGGCCTGGAGGGCCTGCCGGAGAAGTACCGGGGCCCCATCAACGACGGCATTGTCTGCTCCGGCATCTCCGGATATCTCAATATCCTGGACATCCCCACCTTCTGCAAGGAGACGGCCCTGCTGGGGTACCGGCTGGCCGGAGAGGAGGCCCCGGCGGCGCTGCGGGAGAGCGTGAAGCCCGGGGAGGTCCATTTTGACTTCGAGCTGCCCGGCTCCACCCACAATTTCCGGGTTTCCGATTCCTTCTTCGGCGCGCTGTCCCACAGCGCCAAGCACGCCTATGCCGGAACCGGCTCCCTGCGGATTCTCCTGGACCGGATGGTCCGGGGGGACCAGTGCCGGGTGTTCTACAAGCCCTTCTACACCCGGGAGGACTTCTCCGACGAGCGCTACAGCCCGGTCTTCAGCCCCACGGCCTATCCGGGGCAGACCGTGTCCCTGAAGCTCTATCTGGACCAGTGGAACGGCAACGAGACCCCCGGCGCGGCCCCCTATGTGCGCACAGCCTCCGACAAGGCCCTCCACCTCCAGGGCTACCGCAAGCTGGTCCAGGGGGAGTGGATCGACGTGACCTTCACCATTCCCGACACCCAGGGGGATCAGGTGGACGAGGTGGGCGTGGTGCTGGAGGGGTACGCCCCCGCCTCCTGCAAGACCCTGGGCATGGTCTATCTGGACGAGTTCTCCATCACCGGCCCCGCCGCCTACACCATCGCCATGGCCAAGCAGAAGAAGAATTTTGCCGCCATCACCCCCTTTTCTATGGACCACGGGGCGTGGGATCTATACAAAGGGACGTTAAACCTCATGCGCCAGGAGACGGCGCTCGCCTGTACCGGGAACTACTACGCCAGGGATTACGCCTGCTCCGCGCCGGTGACGCCCCGGAATGGGGAGAGCCACCTGCTCCTGTGCCGGGTCCAGGGGGCCCGGCGGTGGTATGCCGCAGGGCTTGGCCGGGCCGGGAAGCTGGTCATCCTCAAAAACGACTTTGGCCTCTCCACCCTGGCCGAGTGCGATTTCGACTGGAAGAGAGACGGCACGTACCATCTTGAGCTGACGTGCCGGGGGGAGGAGCTCACCCTCTCCGTGGACGGAAAGCCGTGCCTGACCGTCCGGGACGGCGCCTTCGCCTATGGAATGTTCGGCTGCGGCTCCTGCGCCATGGGGCGGACCTCCTTCGGGGATATGGCCTTCCGGGAGCTGTAGGAGCGCGAAAAGAGAAGAGATCGGCCTGGTGTGCGCGCCGGCGTCAGACTGCGGGAGGCAGCTATTCCAAGCTGTCTCCCGCGTTTTGCCGCCTGCGAATGGTATATTATTATATTTTTTATAAAAATTATTTCGCAGTTTGCACAAAAAGCAGACTCTATAATGGTGACTTATGGAGAAAGTGGCGTATTGATTCAGAAAGTTGTTGCTAAATTTTCATCAATACGTTACAATATAGAAAAATGAATGAATGATGAACAAACAGAGCAGGGCTCCGGCGGCAGGCGCGGGCAGAGCGGCCTGCAGGTGATGTGTAAACCCGCGAGAGCGGTTTGCAATATTAAAAAGGAGGAAAAGTGCAAATGAAAAGATTGTTAACCCTTTTGCTGGCCGTTTTGATGACCCTCAGCTTGGTCGCCTGCGGCGGCGGCAGCGGCGGGGATACCGGGTCCGGAAATAATTCCGGGACCGATCCCGCCACCGACACCACCACCCCCAGCACAGGAGGGGACACTGGCACTGGCACTGGCACTGATGCCAGTGCATCAGGGGACAAGTCCCCTGACAATGACTTTGTCATCGCCATCCCCAACGACGCCACCCACCTGGACCCCCATGTCTCCAGCAACGGCTACTCCAACCAGATCACCAACGCTATGTATGAGTGCCTGCTGGCCTTCAACGAGCAGACGGAGGTCGTCCCCATGCTGGCCAACGAGTGGTCCGTCTCCGACGACGCCCTGGTCTACACCTTCAAGCTCCGTGACGACGTGACCTTCCACGACGGCGAGAAGTTCAACGCCGAGGCTGTCAAGGCCAACTGGGAGCGCGGCATCACCGACACCAGCCTGAGCCTGAACCGGAACGTCAAGACCTGGACCGACGTGGAGATTCTGGGCGAGTACGAGATCGCCATCCACCTCGAGTCCCCCAACAACACCTTCATCAACAAGCTCACCCAGGTCCGTATGGTCTCCCCCGCGGCCATCGCTATGGAGAACCCCAGCGACTACCTGGCCAAGAACTCCGCCGGCACCGGCCCCTTCAAGCTCACCGAGCGCGTGGACGGCGGCTATACAAAGATGGTTCCCTATGAGAACTACTGGCGCGAGGGTCCCACCGTGGACAGCCTGACCTTCCAGGTGGTTCCCGAGCCCGCTTCCCGTCTGGCCATGCTCCAGACCGGCGAGGCCGACCTCATCTACCCCGTGCCCGTGACGGACATTGAGCAGATTGAGAGCGATCCGAACATCACCCTCGACATCCGCGACACCACCATCTTCCGCTATGTCACCCTGAACACCGAGTGGGCCCTGCCCGACGGCCGGAAGCCCTTCTCCGACAAGCGTGTCCGCCAGGCCTGCAACTACGCCTTCGACAGCGAGGCCTATGCCAAGGTCGTCTTCAACGGCTACGCCAAGGAGCCCACCTCCTGCTTCGCCGACACCATCCTCTACCACTCCCCCAACACCCCCTACAAGGCCGACCTGGAGAAGGCCAAGGAGCTGATGAAGGAAGCCGGCTACGAGGACGGCTTCGATGTAGAGATCATCGTTGACAACACCGCCGACGAGCAGAAGGGCGCCACCTTCGTCATGCAGCAGCTCAGCCAGATCGGCATCAATGTCAAGCTGCTGCCCAACGAGTCCACCGTCAACGCCGAGGCCACCAGCGCCCCCCTGGAGAGCACCACTGTCCAGATGTGGTACGTCAACTGGTCCTCCGGCTCCTTCGAGGCCGACGGCTCCATGCGCAGCATCCTCCACAGCGAGAAGTTCCCGCCCAGCGGCTATAACACCGCCTTCTGGAAGAACGAGGAGTTCGATAAGCTGCTCGACGACGCCCTGCTGATGAACGACACAGCCGAGATCGCCGAAACCTACGCCAAGGCCCAGGCCATCGCATGGGAGGAGTGCCCTTGGATCTTCCTGGGCAACGACAACGCCATCGTAGCCTACAAGAACTACTGCACAGGCCTCCAGTTCAAGCCCGGCGACGAGGTGGTCGTGACCACCATTGGCTTGGACCGCTGATCGTCTATACATAGGCGCACAAGCCCTTACCGGAGCTGAAGGCGGAGTAGGCAACCCCTGCTCCGCCTTCGGCGCAGGCAGATGAAGAAGAGATTGAGGAGGAATTGATAATGGGCAGATACATTGCCAGGCGACTTTTGGAAACGATCCCGCTGCTGCTGGTCATTTCCATCTTCGTGTTTATGTTTATCCACCTCCTGCCCGGCGACCCGGCCAGACAGCTGGCCGGACTGGAGGCCACGCCGGAGCAGGTGCAGGCTATCCGCGAGGAGTTCGGGCTGGATAAGCCCCTGCTCGTGCAGTACTTTGACTACATGAAGGGCCTCTTTACCGGCAACATGGGCCGCAGCCTCAAGAGCAATCTCCCCGTCTCCGAGATGATCTGGTCCCGGTTCCAGTTCACCATTCAGCTGGTATTCGCGGGCCTTATCTGGGGCCCCGTGCTGGGGATCTTCATCGGCGTCATCAGCGCCATCAAGCGGGGCACCTGGGCGGATATGCTGGGTATGTTCGTGGCCATCTGCGGCCTGTCCGCCCCCGGCTTCGTGCTGGGCCTGGTGGGCATCCAGTTTTTCGCCGTCAAGCTGGGCTGGTTCCCCACCGGAGGACTGGAGGGCATTAAGAGCCTCTTCCTGCCCTCTATCGTCATGGGCACCGGCATCATGGCCACCCTGGCCCGGTACTCCCGGTCCTCCATGCTGGAGACCCTCCGCGAGGACTACGTCCGCACCGCCCGGGCCAAGGGCCAGAAGGAGTCCATTGTCATGTTCCGCCACGCCTTCAAAAACTCCCTTATCCAGGTGGTCACCATCCTGGGCCTGCAGATTGGCGGTCTGCTCTCCGGCTCCGTTATCACCGAGAACATCTTCTCCATTCCCGGCATGGGCCGTCTGCTGACGGACTCCATCCAGTACCGGGACTACCCCGTTATTCAGGGGCTTCTGATGATTTTCGCCGTGCAGTATGTGCTCATCAACCTCATCGTGGATGTGCTCTACGGCGTCATCAATCCGAAGATCCGCTTTGACTAATACGCAGGAGGGAGGATAATTATGTCGAACAAGCCTAACGAACAGGAAGAGAAGGCTGTATCCCTGGAGAATACCGCCGATACCTTCGAGGAGAATTACATAGACGAAAATATCCTTGCGGACAACAGCAGCAAGGTTAAGGAGTTTATCAAGAAGTTTCTCAAGCGCAAGACCGCCGTGGCGGCCTTCGTGGTGATGGTGTTCCTGCTGATTGTGGCCATCGCCGGCCCCAGCCTGGCGCCCTACGACCCCGGCGCCTTTGACTACGACAACATCATGTCTCCCCCCAGCGCCCAGCACTGGTTCGGCACGGACCACTTCGGCCAGGACATCTTCAGCCGCATCCTCACCGGCGCGCCCCAGACACTGGGCGTGGCCCTGTCCTCGGTGGTGGTGGGCGCGGCCCTGGGCACCATCCTGGGCCTGCTGGCCGGCTACTACGGCGGCTGGATCGAGATGCTGGTCATGCGGGGCGCGGACGTGCTCTTCAGCTTCCCCGACATCCTGCTGGCCATCGCCATCGTGGCCCTGCTGGGCCCCGGCATCATCAACGTGTTCATCGCCGTGGCGGTCTTTACCGTGCCCAGCTTCGCGCGGATGATGCGCAGCGCCACCCTGACCGTGAAGAACTCGCTGTACGTGGAGGTCGCCCGCAGCCTGGGCTGCAAGGACGGGCGCATCCTGTTCCTGCACATCTTCCCCGGCACCATCCAGTCCCTGATCGTCAACTTCACCATGCGCATCGGCTCCGCCATCATGGCCGCGTCCTCCCTGAGCTTCCTGGGCTTCGGCGCGGACGTCACCGAGCCGGAGTGGGGCGCCATGCTCGCCCAGAGCCGCACCTATCTGAACACCGCGCCCCACATGGTCTATTTCCCCGCGCTGGTAATCTTCATTACCGTGCTGGCCTTCAACATCTTCGGCGACGGCCTGCGGGATACCCTTGACCCCAAGCTCAAGTAAGCGGCGAATCGGGAAAGGAGTTAAGAGATGCAACAGGATGTATTGCTAAAGGTAGACAGTCTGCGCACGGAGTTCTTCTCCAGCAAGAAGAGCAGCGTGACGGCCGTGGACAAGGTATCCTTTGAGATCTATAAGGGCGAGATTCTGGGCCTGGTGGGCGAGTCCGGCTGCGGCAAGAGCGTGACGAGCCTGTCGATTATGCAGCTGCTCAAGGACACCCCCGGCAAGGTGACCAACGGCCAGGTGCTCCTGGACGGGAAGGACCTGCTGCAGATGTCCACCGGGGAGATCCGCGCCATCCGGGGCGGCCGCATGAGCATGATCTTCCAGGAGCCCATGAGCGCCCTGAACCCCTCTATGCGCATTGACCGGCAGATGATGGAGACCATCATGCTCCACACGGACAAGACCAAGGAGCAGGCCCGGACGCACGCGGCGGATATGCTCAAGAAGGTGGGCATCCCCGACCCGCCCCGGGTTCTGAAGAACTACCCCCACCAGCTCTCCGGCGGCATGAGCCAGCGTGTGATGATCGCCATGGCCCTCTCCTGCGACCCGGAGCTGCTCATTGCCGACGAGCCCACCACCGCCCTGGACGTGACCATCCAGGCCCAGATTCTGGACCTGATGAAGAAGCTCCAGCAGGAGGACCATTCCAGCATTCTCCTCATCACCCACGATCTGGGCGTGGTGGCGGAGATGTGCTCCCGGGTCATCGTCATGTACGCGGGCAAGATTGTGGAGGAGGCCCCGGTGGGCCCGCTCTTCAACAGCCCCACCCACCCCTATACCCAGGGGCTCATCGCCTCCGTGCCCAAGCTGGGCTCCGGCGTCAAGGTCCTGCCCAGCATCCCGGGCAGCGTCCCGGACCTGGCCTCCATGCCCAAGGGGTGCCGCTTCGCGCCCCGGTGCAGGTATGCCACCGCCAAGTGCCATGAACAGGAGCCGGAACTGGTGACCGTGGGCGAGAACCAGCGGTGCCGGTGCTGGCTGAAACAGGAGGGATGAAGGATATGGAAAATATCGTATCGCTGAAGAATGTATCCAAGACCTTCCCCGTGGGGAAGTCCCTGCTGGGCAGGCCCACCAAGTTTGTCCACGCCGTCAACAACATCAGCTTTGACGTCCACGAGGGGGAGACCTTCTCCATCGTGGGTGAGTCCGGCTGCGGCAAGAGCACCACCGGGCGGATTATCAACCATCTCCTCATTCCTGAAAGCGGCGAGGTGTGGTTCATGGGCAAGGAGATCTCCCACATCTCCCAGGACGAGATGCGGCCTCTGCGCAAGGATATGCAGATGATCTTCCAGGACCCCGCCGGCAGCCTGAACCCCAGAATGCGGGTTTCGGAGCTCATTGAGGAGCCGCTGATTATCCACACCAGCATGAGCGCCGAGGAGCGCTCCAAGGTGGTCAACGAGCTGCTGGGCATCGTGGGCCTGAGCGCCAAGCACGCCCAGCGCTACCCCCACGAGTTCTCCGGCGGCCAGAAGCAGCGCATCGGCATCGCCCGGGCCCTGACGGTGAACCCCAAGCTGGTCATCGCCGACGAGCCCATCTCCGCTCTGGACGTGTCCATTCAGGCCCAGGTGCTCAATCTGCTCCACCGGCTGCAGGAGCAGTATAAGCTGACCTATGTGTTCATCTCCCACGACCTGTCGGTGGTGGAGATGATCTCCGACCGCATCGCGGTCATGTACCTGGGCTTCGTGGTGGAGACGGCCCCCAAGGAGAAGCTCTACGCCATGCCGGCCCACCCCTACACCCAGGCCCTGCTCTCCGCGGTGCCCATCCCCGACCCGGACCGGCAGCACGAGCGCATCATCCTGGAGGGGGATATCCCCAGCACCATCAATCTGCCCGCCGGCTGCCCCTTCGCGGCCCGGTGCAAAATGTGCAAGCCGGTGTGCCTGGAGCAGCGCCCGGAGACGAAGGAGGTCGAGAGCGGCCACTTCGTGGCCTGCCACCAGGTCTGAGGGGTTCGGAAAAACAAGTTGAAAGGGAGAATGACTGTCTATGAATAAACCACTCATTGAGGCCTGCGTGGACTCCTACGCCTCCTGCATGGCGGCGGCCAAGGGCGGCGCGGACCGGCTGGAGCTGTGCGCCAACCTGGCCATCGGCGGCACCACGCCCTCCGCGGCGGTCTTCAAGCAGGTCAAGCGGGACTGCGATGTCAAAATCAACGTGCTCATCCGCCCCCGCTTCGGCGATTTCCTGTACACGGAGCCGGAGATGGAGGAGATGTGCGAGGAGATTAAAATGTTCCGGGACCTGGGGGCCAACGGCGTGGTCATCGGCGTGCTGACGCCGGACGGCGAGCTGGACCGGGAGAAAATGCGGCGGCTGATGGACTGCGCCGGGGGCATCGACGTGACGCTCCACCGGGCCTTCGATATGACCAGGGACCCCTTCGAGACGCTGGAGGCGGCCATCGCCCTGGGCTGCAGGACCATCCTCACCTCCGGTCAGGAGAAGGACGTGGTGACCGGGAAGGACACCCTCAAGGCCGTCTACGAAAGAGCCGCTGGCCGGATCGACATCATGGCCGGGTGCGGCGTAAAGAAGTGGAATATCCAGGAGCTCCACGACCACACGGGCATTGTCGTCTTCCACACCACCGGCCGGAAGGACGCCCTGGACAGCGGCATGGTCTACCGCAAGAGCACCGTGTTTATGGGCCTGCCCTCCCTGTCGGAGTACGAGGTCTGGCAGACCGACGAGCAGGAGTTCCGGGAGTGCGCCCAGATTGTCCACGCCTTTGCATAAGCGTCCCGCCTTGACGGCTTCAATCAAATGGTCTTATTCCTGCGCTTTACCGCGGGAAGGAATAAGATAAACAGAGAGACAAGTTCACCCCGTTATTGATTTTCGGCCTGAACTTGTCTCTTTCTGTATAATGACATCCTTTCAGGAGGAAATAACGCTATGGTTTTTTCTAAGCACACGGCGCAGGCCGCCCGGGAGGGCTTCCGGGCCCGGCTGGAGCAGGCCGGTGAGCGCAAGGCCGCCGAGCTGCGCGCCCGGCTGGAGCAGGCGGCGGGGTCCGTCTCCGAGGACGTGCTGGACGCCGTCCGGTGGCTCTACGCCAACAGCCCCCTCAGCGACCTGGCCAATTACGACTTTGACCTCTTCCTCTCCGGCGCCCGCCACGGCGTCTTTCTGCGGGAGAGCTCCCCCTTCGCCAGGGACCTGCCGGAGGAGCTCTTCCTCAACTACGTCCTGCACATCCGGGTCAACGAGGAGGAGCTGTGCGACTGCCGGCGGCTGTTCTTTGACCAGCTCTGGGACCGGGTGAAGCCGCTCTCCCCCCGCGACGCCGTGATTGAGGTCAACTACTGGAACGCGGAGCAGGTGATGTACCAGTCCACCGACGAGCGGACCATCTCCGCCCTGGGGGCCTGCCAGTCCGGCTACGGCCGCTGCGGCGAGGAGTCCGCCTTCGGTGTGAACGCCTTCCGCTCCGTGGGCATCCCCGCCCGGCAGATCTACACCCCCCGCTGGGCCCACTGCGACGACAACCACGCGTGGGTGGAGGTCTGGTGCGATGGCGGATGGCACTTCCTGGGGGCCTGCGAGCCGGAGGAGGTGCTGGACAAGGGCTGGTTCACCAACGCCTCCAGCCGGGCCATGCTCATTCACAGCCGCTGCTTCGGGAAGCCCGCCCGGGAGGAGGAGGTTATCTCTAAGGTGGGGATGGCGAATTTCCTCAACAACCTGAAGCTCTACGCGGTGACAAAGAAGCTGACGGTGGCGGTGCGGGACGGGGCCGGCGCGCCGGTGGAGGGGGCCCAGGTGTCCTTCGGCATCCTGAACTACTCCAACATCTTCCCCGCCGCCGTCATGACCACCGGCCCGGAGGGCACTGTCAGCCTCACCTGCGGTCTGGGCAGCATCAGCGTCCATGTGAAGAAGGACGGCGTGTTCTGCGAGCGGACAGTGTATGTCCCCGACCAGGACACGGTGGAGATTGTCCTGCGGCAGGACGAGCCGGCCCTGGACACATGGGAGGACTTCGCCGCCATCGCGCCCAAGGACCAGATCGTCAACGGCGCCAGACCCACGGAGGAGCAGAGGGAGCTGTGCCGCCGGAAAACCGCCGGCGCCAACGAAAAGCGGGAGGCCCGGGTGGCCGCCATGTTCGACGAGGGCCGGACAAGGGCCGCGGTGGAGAAATACGGCTACAGCCGGGAGATCTATGACCTGCTGTACGAGAGCCGGGGCAACGGGGCGCGTCTGCTGGACTTCCTGGAGGACGAGACCTTTTCCGCCAGGGAGAAGGAGGCGGTTCTGCTGACCCTCTCCAAAAAGGACCGGCGGGACGTGGACCCGGAGATTCTGAAGGAGGCGCTGGCCCTGTCCAGGGAGTACAGGGAGGCCTGCGGGGAGCTGTTCTACCCCTATGTTGTCTGTCCCCGCGTCCTCCACGAGCCCCTGGAGAAAAACCGGCAGTTTATCCTGGACTATTTCACCCGTGAGGAGAAGGAGGCCTTCCGGGCGGAGCCCCGGAGGGTCTGGGCGTATATCCAGGAGAATATCGGCTTTGACGGCTCCATCGAATACGGGCAGATCGTCACCCGGCCCATGGGGGCTCTGACGGTGAAGAACGCCAGCCCGCTGTCCCAGAAGATCCTCTTTGCGGCAGTCTGCCGGGCCCTGGGCATCCCGGCCAGGGTGAACCCCGTGGACCGGCAGGCGGAGTACTGGCAGGAGGGCGCCTTCCGGCCGGTGGAGCCCAGAGAGCAGGGCGGCGGCGCCATTATCTTTGAGAAGGGCAGTGGAGAGAGCTGGCAGTACTTCCCGGACTTCTCTCTGGGCCTGCTTGCGGACGGGGAGTACCAGAGCTTGGACCTCACCCAGGAGAAGTGGGAGGGGAACGAACTGCGGACGGCGGCCAAGGGCGGCGAGTACCGGGTGATTACCGACAACCGCCTGCCCAACGGCAGTCTCTACGCCAGCCGGTACCACTTCCGCCTGGCGGACGGGGAGACAAAGCGGGTCCGCCTCCACAAGCACCAGGCGAACCTGTCGGAGATGCTGGATAATTTTGCCCTGGACGAGTTCCAGGTATCCGACGGAGACGGGCGGACCGTTCTGGGCAGCGAGCTGACCGGCGGGAAGGCGGTCCTGCTGTGGCTGGAGGAGGGGATGGAGCCCACGGAGCACATCCTCAACGAGATGCTGGAGCAGGCCGAGGACTTCCGGAATCTTCCGGCGGACATTGTCTTCCTGGTGCGGGGGAAGGAGGCCCTGGAGAACGCGAAGCTCAGGCAGGTTCTGGAGACCTTCCCCAGGGTGCGGGTCCTCTACGACAGCTTTGTCCCCAATGTGGAGACCATCGCGCGGCGGATGTACGTGGACCACGAGAAGCTGCCCCTGATTGTCGTCACCTCCGGGCGGCTCAACGCGGTCTACGCCTGCAGCGGCTACAACGTGGGCAGCGGAGATATGATCGTAAAAATCTGTCATTTGAGCTGATGGGTTATCTGGACAGACGGTAAAAAATTTGGGCTCTGCCGGTTGTAATATTTGCAGGAATTTGGTATAATATGGGCCGAATTCCGGAGAGAAGGCAGACAAATCGCTCCGCGCGCCAGGGAGGACCGCCTATGACCAGCACACAGAAAAATGATCGTGTCCGTATGCACCGGAGCAATACCAGAAGGCTTCTCTCCGCTGTCTATCTGGCGGGGGAGATGTCGCGGGCCCAGGCAGCGGAGGTTACGGGGATCAATATTATGACCGTGGGCCGGATCGCGGAGGAGCTCATCGACCGGGGCGTCCTGCGGGAGCGGGAGCGGGAG
>JAAWHO010000154.1 GCA_022795905.1 Oscillospiraceae bacterium | reverse complement strand
GGCTTTCCCGTCCAGATGCGGGTGTTGGATTCCCGGTCATACTTCTTCATGACCGCCTCGACGTCCGCCGCGGTTCCAGTACCGCCGTCGTCCAGGATAGGCTCTGTGCTCAGCTTCTTTTCGTTTGGGTCCATAGTGGTTCTCCTTTCTCCTTGTTCTGCACTCCGCGGGAATCGCGAAGCAGATATATCCTCACCCCGCTCGATCAGGATATATCCAATCCGCCACACCTTCATGAAGAAGGCGGCCGCGGCGGTACCAGTCCGCCGCAGCCGCCTGGCTTACGCTAAGAAATCGGAATCAGCCCGCTCAGCCCTTGGCGGGGACAGTGAGGCCCTTGTCGGCGAAGTAGGCCACAGCGCCGGGGTGATAGCCGATGGAGGTGACGGAGGCGGCGAAGTCCAGATCCAGCTCGGCGGCCTTGCCGTGGGACAGGTTGGCAATGTCCTCGAAGGTGCCGTACAGGAAGTTATACACGTCAGCCTCGCTCACGTCGTCACGGGCGACAACAACAGCGCCCACGGCCACGGTGGTGGTGTCCTCAGCCAGGTTATACACGTCCTTGGAGATGATGTTCTTGCTGTAGTAGGGGCAGGCTTCGATCAGAGCGGTGATGTGCTCGTCGTCCAGGGCCACCAGGGAGATATCGCGGCCGGAGGCCAGGTCGGTTACGGCGGTGGTGGGAGCGCCGGCCACCACGAAGGCGGCGTCAATCTGAGCGTCCTTCAGGGCCTCGGCGGAATCGTTGAAGTTCTGGTAGGTGGGGGTGATGTCCTTCTCCACGTCCAGGCCATAGACGCTGAGCACGTCAACGGCGTTGAAGAACACGCCGGAGCCGGCGGCGCCCACGGAGACCTTCTTGCCCTTCAGGTCGTCCACAGTCTTGATGCTGGGATCGACGGTGACAATCTGGACCTGCTCCATGTACAGGTTGGCCACGGTGGAGAAGCCGGTGGAAGCGCCGGTCTCAGCGAAGGTGCGCTCGCCGTTGAAGGCGTACACCATAACGTCGGACTGCACGAAGCCCAGCTGGGCGTCGCCGTCCTCCAGGGACTGGATGTTCTGGGCGGAGCCGCCGGAGGAGATGGCGGTGACCGTTGTGCTGGTCAGGTCGCCCACCTTGCCGGCAATCACGCTGCCGAAGCCGTAGTAGGTGCCCGCCTCGCCGCCGGTGGTGAAGGTCAGGTTGGTCCCGCCGTCCTTGGGAGCCAGGCCGGAGTCGCCGCCGGGCTGGCTGGTGCTGGAGCCCCCGGCAGGGGGCTGCGCGCTGCTGGAGCCGCCCTTGTTGCTGCTGGCGCCGCCGTTGTCTCCGCCGCAGGCGGTGAGGGCCATGGTCATAACCATCGCAAGGGAAAGGGCAATTGCAAGTTTCTTTTTCATGTTTCGTTCCTCCATTCTAAAGAGTGTGGCCTGCTCTCCCTCCTCCGGGAGAGCGAAAGCCCCATGGGGCTTTGCCGCTTATGAACCGCAAGCTACTTACGCTTGCGCTGTTATTATAGTATATCCGCCCCGAAAAAGCAAGTCATTTTTCCGGCGCACCCCCCTCACACCGATATGCGGTTGATTTTTCTAGTTTTTTGGAAACCTTTTCTAGCATCCCCTTTGTGCCGTCTTAACATCCCTCAGGGCGTCCAGCCCTCCATCCCTACTTGCAGCTTCTCCAGCGCCCGCTTCTCGATGCGGGATACATAGGAGCGGCTGATTCCGCATTGGCCGGCAATCTCCCGCTGGGTACGGGGCGGCCGGTCGTCCAGGCCGTAGCGCAGGGTGATGATCATTCGCTCTCGAGGCGTCAGGCAGGTCTGGACGCACTGGCGGACCTTGGCACAGGCGTCCCGCGTGTCCAGGTCCTCCAGCATGTTGTCGTCTACCGCGATGACGTCCATCAGCGACAGCGTTCCGCCGTCTCCTGCCGCCTCCAGCGTGTCGGTGAGGGATACCTCGCCCTGGAGCTTGCGCTGGGCCCTGAAGTGCATCAGGATCTCGTTTTCAATGCACCGGCTGGCATAGGTCGCCAGCCGGACATTTTTGTCCGCCTTGAAGGTCGATATCCCCTTTATCAGGCCAATCGTCCCGATTGAGATCAGATCGTCCTGGTCCCCGGTCTGGGCGTAATACTTTTTGACAATGTGCGCCACCAGACGCAGATTGTGTTCTACCAGGATATTCCGTGCCTCCAGGTCCCCCTGGGCGCAGCGTTCCAGATACTCCTTCTCCTCCGCCGGCTTCAACGGCCGCGGAAAGGACCCCCCGCCCCCCGACAGGCGCAGGGTAAAAAACAGTCCGTTCATCATCAGGTAGATCACTGGCGACAGCATGATATAACACCTCCGCCCTACCTTATTCCTCCCCGGCACGTCCCTATGCGCCTCAGCAAAAAGAAACCGCCCCAATTTCCGGGCATAATCAGGAAAATCCCGGCCAACCTAACGCTGAGGTGAAAGGGATGGATTCAGTTTGGACTCAGACTGCGCAGCTGCCCCAATTCGGCCCCCTGCCAGGGGATCTGCACACAGACGTGCTGATTATCGGCGGGGGAATG
>JAAWHO010000153.1 GCA_022795905.1 Oscillospiraceae bacterium | reverse complement strand
ATCTTCGGGCCCACCAAGGACTGGGAGTGCCACTGCGGCAAGTACAAGAAGATCCGCTACAAGGGCAAGATCTGCGACCGCTGCGGCGTGGAGGTCACCCGCTCCAAGGTGCGCCGGGAGCGCATGGGCCACATCGATCTGGCCACCCCCGTCAGCCACATCTGGTATTTCAAGGGCATCCCCTCCCGGATGGGCCTGCTGCTGGACATCAGCCCCAGGATTCTGGAGAAGGTGCTGTACTTTGCCAACTATATCGTCACAGATCCCGGGGAGACGCCCCTCATCAGAAACCAGATCCTCACGGAGAAGGAATACCGGGATATGCGGGAGAAATACGAGGACGACTTCCAGGCCGGCATGGGCGCGGAGGCGGTGAAGAAGTTGCTCCAGGACATCGACCTGGAGGACCTCTCCGCCCAGCTCCACGCCGAGCTCAAGGGCGCCTCCGGCCAGAAGAAGGCCCGGATCGTCAAGCGCCTGGAGGTTGTGGACGCCTTCCGCATCTCCGGGAACAAGCCGGAGTGGATGATTATTGACGTGCTCCCGGTGATCCCCCCGGAGATCCGCCCCATGGTCCAGCTGGACGGCGGACGCTTCGCCACCAGCGACCTCAACGACCTCTACCGCCGGGTCATCAACCGCAATAACCGCCTCAAGCGGCTCATCCAGCTCTCCGCCCCGGACATCATCGTGCGCAACGAGAAGCGGATGCTCCAGGAGGCGGTGGACGCCCTCATTGACAACGGCCGGCGGGGCCGGGCGGTGGTGGGGGCCAACAACCGGGCCCTCAAGTCCCTGTCCGATATGCTCAAGGGCAAGCAGGGCCGCTTCCGCCAGAACCTGCTGGGCAAGCGGGTGGACTACTCGGGCCGAAGCGTTATCGTGGTAGGTCCCGAGCTGAAGATCTACCAGTGCGGCCTGCCCAAGGAGATGGCCCTGGAGCTGTTCCGTCCCTTCATTATGAAGAAGCTGGTGGAGGACGGCGCCGCCAACAATATTAAGTCCGCCAAGAAGATGGTAGATAAGGGCCAGGCCGAGGTCTGGGACGCCCTGGACGTGGTCATCCAGGACCACCCCGTCATGCTCAACCGCGCCCCCACGCTCCACCGCCTGGGCATCCAGGCGTTTGAGCCGGTGCTGGTGGAGGGCCGGGCCATTAAGCTCCACCCCCTGACCTGTACCGCCTTCAACGCCGACTTCGACGGCGACCAGATGGCCGTCCACGTCCCCCTGTCCGCCGAGGCCCAGGCGGAGGCGAGACTGCTGATGCTCTCCGCCAACAACCTCCTGCGGCCCCAGGACGGCAACCCCGTCACCGTCCCCACCCAGGATATGGTGCTGGGCTCCTACTACCTGACCTACACCAACGCCGAGGAGGATGGCGCCGGCAAGGTCTTTGTCAGCGAGGACGAGGTGATGCTGGCCTACAACGACCGCGTTATCGGCATCCACGCCCCCATCAAGGTCCGCCGGGAGTTCGAGTTCCAGGGGGTCAGGTACCGCCGGCTGGTGGATATCACCGCCGGGCGCATCATCTTCAACCAGAATATCCCCCAGGACCTGGGCTTTGTGGACCGGAGCGACCCGGAGCGTGTGTGCGACTACGAGATCAACATGACCTGCGGCTCCAAGGAGCTGGGCCGGATCGTGGACCGGGCTATCCGCTCCCACGGCTTCACCGTGGCCAGCGAGGTCCTGGACAACATCAAGTCCACGGGCTACAAGTATTCCACCCGGGGCGCGATCACCATCTCCATCTACGATATGTCCGTCCCCGCCAAGAAGTACGAGCTCATTAAGGACACCGAGCGGCGGATTGTGGACATTGAGGACGAGTACAAGATGGGCTTCATGACCAACGACGAGCGCTACCGGGCCGTGGTGGCCGAGTGGGAAAAGACCACCGAGGATGTGACGGAGGCCCTTCAGAACAACCTGGAGGAGCTCAACCCGATCTATATGATGGCCACCTCCGGCGCCCGTGGCTCCATGAAACAGATCCGCCAGCTGGCGGGTATGCGCGGCCTGATGGCCAACACCGCCGGACGGACCATCGAGATCCCCATCAAGTCCAATTTCCGGGAGGGCCTGAGCGTGCTGGAGTACTTCATCTCCTCCCGGGGCGCCCGGAAGGGCATGGCCGATACCGCCCTGCGGACTGCGGACTCGGGATACCTGACCCGCCGTCTGGTGGACGTGTCCCAGGAGGTCATCATCCGGGAGGACGACTGCGGCGTGGACAGCGGCATCTGGGTGGAGGAGATCAGCGAGAACGGCCAGGTCATTGAGAAATTCTCCGAGCGCCTGCGGGGCCGGTTCCCGGTGCGGGACATCGTGGACCCGGAGACCGGGGAGGTCCTGTGCCCCGCCGACCGGATGCTGGATGAGGAGGACGCCCGGATGTTGGAGGCCCGGGGCATCAAGCGGGTGGAGATCCGCACGGTGCTCACCTGCCGGGCCAAGAGCGGCGTGTGCGCCAAGTGCTACGGCATGAACCTGGCCGCGGGCCAGCCCGTGGGCACCGGCGAGGCCGTTGGCATCATCGCCGCCCAGTCCATCGGCGAGCCGGGCACCCAGCTGACCATGCGCACCTTCCACACCGGCGGCGTGGCCGGCGGCGACATCACCCAGGGT
>JAAWHO010000012.1 GCA_022795905.1 Oscillospiraceae bacterium | reverse complement strand
GTTTTGAATTTTACTAACGGTCAGGTCAGTAAGAATTCAAATCTACCTGAGGTATCTTTTTTCGTCAACTCCCTGCTTTGAAGTATACAGGAAGCTCCTAGTTCAATAATAGCCCGTCTTTCTGATTTAGTCAATAGGCGTAATTATATTTATCCTATAGACTATTTTCAGTGTGGGATGCAAACCATAAGATAAACAGTAGACTAACCACAACATACACTATTGTTTATAGGCGGTAAAGCACATGGATACGCTGATTGAAATTGGAAAGCGGGTTCGGAAGACCAGGGAGCATTACAAACTGACCCGTGAGCAGCTTGCGGAAATGGCAAGTATCTCCCCGCAGTTTTTGGTGCATATCGAAAATGGAACGAAGAGTATGACTTGCAATACGATCTGTAAGTTAGCCAGAGCACTCAACATTTCCGCAGACTACCTTCTCTTCGGCCTGGATGATACGGACCTCAATCGGACGCTGGCGACAGAAGCCTTGGTTTCTATGCTGCCAGAGGACAGGGAGGTAGCCGAAAGAGTGTTGCAGTCTGTCATACAACTGATTAAGGCCATGGGATAAACGAGTTATTTGAGAAAGACCATATAAAGTCTGTTTCATTATAGCTCATTTACTGCTGAAAGTCCATATATAGTCTGTCTGGTTTTTCTGAGAGGGTAAACTAAAATAGACTATATATGGACAGGAGGCGCACAGATGGATACGAGGAAGCAGGTATCATTGCGTATTCAACAGCTGTGCGCAACACACGGCTATAACATCAATTCTTTGGCCCGAAAATCTGGCATCCCGCCCACAACGCTCAAGAACATTGTATACGGCAACAGCCGCAACCCAGGTATCGTTACGATCAAGCTGATTTGCGATGGACTGGAGATTTCACTTTATGATTTCTTTGATTCTGATGTGTTTAAGAGGTTTGATTTAGAGGATATAGGCTGATTAGAAGAAGCTGGTGGGAATTTCTGATCCCGCCAACTTTTTTCGGGAATGATTCTATAACCGGGGGTGTGCAACTAAACAGACAAGACTTCTTAGAACTTCCAGAACCATTCTAACAAAGATACACTGACTTTGTCAAATACTATTTAGACAGGGGGTATCTTTTTGGAGCAGTATGGCACGATCAAGATAAATCTTGCGAAACTGATAGAGGAAAGCGGCCTGAGCAAGAACAAACTCAGCCACCGTGCGGAGATGCAGAGAACACAGATCAACCACTACTGCAACAACTCTGTGACCCGGCTGGACATTGATGTGTTGGCTCGGTTATGCACAGTCCTTGAGTGCGAGATAGGCGATTTGCTGGAGTTTATCCCGCCCAGTCAAAAGGAATAGGCAGAAAGCAGGCTGGTGAGAAATGCTCCCACCAGCCTGTTTTTAGTATACTGCATCCTGGATGAAGTACCGCACATCCTGGACCTTCCCCAGCAGCCACAGCGCCGCCGCAGGCAGTCCCATGGGGCTGAGCAGGAACGCGATCACCAGGAGGACGATGCCGTTTTTGACGGAGTAGGTCAGCATCACCGCCACGCCCAGGAGGGCCGCTATCCACCCCGCCACGCTCATCACCATCCCGGCGCAGTAGACTACTCCCACGCACAGCCAGACGAACACCGTCAGCGCCACAATCACCGGCGCAGCCAGGACCTTCAGCAATAGCCTCATTCCAATCACTCCTTGTCGATTTGTTGAGATCAGCATACAGGAGCATCGGAAAAATTGCAAGGATGCGGCGGTCATGCCTCCTGGCACCGCACCGCCTGGACCACCCAGCGGGCATTGTGTCCGCTGCCGGTGCAGGTGGAGAGGGTGATGATCGTGTCCGTGACGGTTGGCACGATGCCCGTCTCAATGACGGAGTTGTCGAGGCCGAACCGGATCAGCTCCAGCCGGTCCTCCGCACTGGAGAGGTCCTGCCGGTAGACGATCTCCGCCACCCCCACTTCGTAGGCGGCGAAAATATCATACCGCCGGATGCCGTCCTCATCGGAGAGGCAGACGCTGGGATGTTCCTGCCAGAAGCCGACATCACTGTACTGCTTCAAGCTGCCGAACATGGACCCGTCTCGCATCCTGTGACCGTACAGGAGCGTGTGAAAATCTGTAAGACCGGCGCTGGCCCGGTAGTCCAGGAAGACGGCCCCCGCCGCGTTCGCCTCGCCGTCCCAGGCGTGGGAGAGGTAGTAGGCATTGTCCTCCCCCTGGAGGACGGGATAGGAGAGAACGCCGGGAATCTCGATCCAGCACACCACGTCGGCGTTGACCTCCCGCAGCGGGGACAGGTCCAGGCCAACGGAGACGGCCCCGGCGCTTGTTCCGTCAGACAGCACCTCTGATGTATCGGAGGCACGGTCGGGGATGCCTGCTAGCAGCGCCGCCTCCTGGTGAAGCTGTCCCGCCCTCCAGCACTCTGTACCGTACCACCAGAGCATCAGCAGGCAGACACACAGCAGCGCGAGGAAGAAAATCTCAAAAAATCTTCTGGGATTGATACGCATAGTCAGTCTCCTTATCAAAAACGCCGGGGCCAGATAACCCGGCCCCGGCTGTGCGGTCAGTTACTCGTTCTCTTTCTGTCCCGAATTTCCAGGCAGATCATGATCCCCAGCCCAGCGAGGGAGGCCGTCAGGAGGACGCACCACATCCCGGAGGCGTCGCCGGTCTGCGGCACATCGGAGAGGGGCACGTCATCATCCGGGATTTCCTCAACGGGGATGTTCTCATCGGGCGTATCGGGAACGTCCGCAGCGGGCACTTCCACATCGGGAATCTCCACTTCATCGGGGGTTTCCACGGGGTCCTCCGGCCCCAGCATATCCACAACCAGGGGGTTCTCCGAAACATCGGGAACATCCGGCGTGTCGGGCAGTTCCGGGTCCACGGGCGGCTGGGGGTCCTCCGGCTCAACGGGCGTAACCGGCTCGGGATAAGTATCATTCTTCTCCCAAGTGACCTCCCACTCCCGGTCACTCTGCTGAACCGTGGTGACAGTCACGGCGGTTTCTGTCCAGCCCTCGATGGTCGTGGAGGTATCCGTCCGGCTGGTCTCAGTGGTATCCACCTTCTGCTCGGTCACGCTGATGTTGTCCGTGACGATCTCGGCGCTGGCCTCATTGACGGTGAAATGGAGGGAGACGGACAGGTCCACAGACTGCCTGCCGCTCTCGATGCCCACAAAGGTCTGGGAGGAAAAGACCGGCTCCCCGTTCTCATCAGTGCCCACCGGGTCTGTGCGGACTTCGGATGTGAACAGGTACACGCCCTCGCCGATGTTCTGGGTCCCGGTGAGCTGAAGGTCGATATTCACGCCGTCCGCCAGCTTCAGCCCGGAGAGGGTATAGCTACCGTCCTCGCTCCGGGGGATCACGCCGTACTGGGTCTCGGAATCGTCTCCGGCCAGCCGCCGCGTCTCCACGATCTCGCCGCCCACAACGACATGGACCAGCAGATCGTCACTCTCCGTGTCGGGCATGACGGCGAGGGTGAAGGTCAGGTCGGCCTCATATTTGCCATCCTCATCACGCTGGCCCACAGTCAGACTGGCATTGGCAGCAAAATTGTTCTCATTGATGAGGGTGTTTTTGTTGGTGGGCGCTTCCGTCTGAGCGATCAGGTAGTCGTAGAGTGCCTTTGTCAGCGCCCACTCCCGGCTGTCCAGGTCCCGCCAGTTCTTTCCGGTTGTAGCCTGATAGTAGCTGGTGAAGGGGTCCTCCCGGTCGATCGCCAGACTGCCGCTGTTTCCGTAGGTCCAGATTGCCGCCTGAGTCGCCGCCAGGGCCATACCGTCTGTGAGATAGGTGTTGAATCCCCACGCGGTAGCCATACCGTTATAGCTGCCCCAGTCGATCTCGCCGTTGTTGTAGGCGTTCACCATCATCTGTTTCACAGCGTCCAGGCTCCCGGCCCCATCAGAGGTTCCCCAGTAGCCCTTCTGGGCGATAGCCCGGATATGCGCCGCCGCCTCGCTGTCATAGTACCCGGCATCCTCCACGTTCTCCATGTCATAGCGGAAACCCGCCTGGGGGCTGACGGCGAAATCGGCGCAGTAGACGTAGTGCTCGTTGCCGTCCTTGTCCACCAGGACATACTGGTGGGCCTGCCAGCGGTCGCTGGAGGAAGCGGTGCCGTCCTCATTGGTCTTGACCGCATCCACCCGGATGGCGCTCTCCAGGCCGTACTTGCCCAGCCACTGGAAGCCATAGCCGTCCGGGTCAAATTCCACGCCGTCCTTATCCGCACGGTGGTAGAGATCGGTTTTCTGGTCCGTTTTGCCCACGTCAGGCTCCTTCACGTCCGCCTGAACGCCGTTGGTTTCAAGGATGCCGTCATTTTTACCGGCGGTGACACTGCCCATTCCAGCGGTAACGGTGCGGTCGCTGGCGGCGATCCGCTTCGTCTCGGTGGTGGTGGTCCTGGTCGTGGTGGTGACGGCCCCGCCTGTGAACTCCGTAAAGGTCACGGTGGTGACCGTCACATCGGTCACTTCGGTTAGGGTGCTGGTGGTCTTTGTGCCGCGCAGGGTCTCCACCGCAGTACGGACATTTCCCTCGCTGTCAGTGGTGGTTGTCGTGACCTCATAGCCGGTCAGGGTGCCGGAGGCATCGTACAGCTCCGTCACCGTGACAGCGGTGGCCTCTCCGGTCTCCGCATCGGTGGTCTCGCCCTCAATGGGGCGGTCGGGCAGGACGATCTCGGAAGCTGCCGCCTCGGTGCTGCTGATTTTCGTCTCAATGGTCTGGTAGCCGGTGAGGGTGCCAGCATCATCATAGACCGGCTGGACCTCCACTTTGGTGGTCACGCCGTCCGCGTCCGTGACCGGCTCCTGGGGTTCCGGCATCACGGGAGGCTCGGCGCTGAAGATGTTGTCCGGGAGGGCGGTGGTGGCGGAGGTCTCCACGGTGGATGTAGACGTATAGCCGATCACGGCCCCGTCCTCATCCAGAACGTCCTCCACCGTCACAGTTTTGTGGCCGATGGTCTCCCCGGTCTCCGGGTCCGTGATGTCGCAGTCTCCGGCATCGGGGCGGACGAGCTGCCCCGCCAGAGCTTCCCGGTCTACCACGGCTGTCCCGGTGGCGGTACTGCCGGGGGTCAGGTCAACCGTGATGTCGCTCCCGCCAGGAAAAACGCGGTCAACCGCCTCGCTGGTGGAGGATGTGGAGCTGTCTACCGTTTCAAACTCGCCGGTGGTCCCGGAAGTGACCGTTTCGCCGGTCTCCGTCTCGGTTACGGCCTCCTTTTCCTCCACCACGGGGGCGGCGGTCTGCGTGTCCGTGGTGACGGTGGTTTCAGTGCCCGTCTCGCTGCCGCTCTCCTGGACCACGCGGCCCTCATCGTCCACAACGGTGGTCTCGGTCGTGACCACCGCGCCCTCCACCACGGGGTCCTCGCCCTCCGGGCTGGTCCAGGTGATCTCGGTGGTGATGGTGGTGATCTTGCCGTCCTCGCTGACGGCGGCTTCCGCAGTCCCGGCGGCGAGCGCGGGGGCACTGAGCTGGCCCAGGGTCAGCGCCGTGACCAGCAGCAGGGACAGCTTCTTTTTGAGCTGAAATGTTTTCATGGAAATTCCTCCTTAAAATTTGATGTTTGATAGGGTTTGGAAATGGGCGTAGCTCCCCCAGGGGGGCCACGGATGCGCGGAGGCATGGCAGTTCCCTCCAAACTTGTCAGAAATGAGAAATGAAAAAGGAGAGCGATGGCCGCTCCCCTGGAAGTCGGTATTGAAGTTGTTGATTACTGGAGCTTTGCCAGCGATTTCACGATGGAGCTGGCGGCATCCCAGAGCTTTTCTTGGCTCTGGCGCAGGTCCTCCAAATCAGCGTCATAGAACCGGCCCGTCTCATGGACGCGGCGGGTGAGCTGGTTGAGGTTGTTGCTGGACCGGCGCAGCAGGGAGACCATCTCCCCCAGTTCCGGCAGCTCCAGATTGACCACATAGCCGTCAATGGCCATCTTGCGGAGGTAGGCGCTGAGATTGGTGGTGCCGATCTGCTCCATTTTCTTCTGAATCAGAGCCTTTTCCTCCGGGGACACCCAGAACAGGAGCGGCACATCCCGTTTTCGCTTCGCCATGGTCAGCGGTCCTGCCCTTTGGCCTTGCTTTTTCCGGGCGGCTTGGGGGTGGCGGATGTGTCCGCTTTCTCGCTCAGTTTTTTCCGCACGGAGGGGCGCTTGACTTTAACGGACTGCCCACGCTCCTTGTCCATCCGCCCCATCTCCTGCCGCGCTGTCGAGATAAAATCGTCCAGTTTGGCGGGGTGGCTGTTCACGATGCAGGAAGTGCGCTTCTCCGGGGAGATGTGCATAGGGACCGTCTTGGCCCACGACACGTTAGCGCCGGAAAAGCGGTCCTCCCACTCCTTCTGCTGGACGGTGTTTGCCAGCACATAGGAAAGGCGTTCCGGGCCAAACCGCTCCAGCACTCCCTTGACGGCATCCGGGTCAACGTGCGTCCCGTCCCAGCCCTCGGTGACTGCCTGCTCGATCTCCCGCTGGCAGAGCTTATTGACCCGAAGGGAGGTTCTGTACTCCGGTACTTCCCCGGCCTCTTTTGCCTGATCGAAGGTCCCCCGGTAAACGGGGCGGGAGATAGCCGCTTCATCCCGGACCTCATGCACAAACAGATCAATGAGACCGGGGTGGGCGCGGTAAAGCTCCAGTTCCTTTGTCCGGTCCCGCCCAAAGGTATCTACATCCACCACCAGCGGGAACGCCCGCGCCCATGCCTTGTTGTCCTGGTCAATGCGCCCATCGCTGTCCTTGGCCTGGACGGTGGCAGCGAGGACGTACATGGTGCGCTCAAGGCCAAACTGCGCGATCACTTCCCTCGCCCCGCCATCGTTCAGGCGGTTGTCGTGGTAGTGATCGGCTATGGCCTGCTCAATGGCCTCCTTGCAGTCTCGCAGAGCGTTGAAAGAGGCGAAATACTGTTTCAGCTCGTCATGCTCCTGGGCATATTGGCCGGAGTGCTGGTAAATCAGGTTTTTCTTCATGTTGAGATTCCTCCATTCCATTTCGATAAAATCTGTGCTATAATGGGAAAAACCGGAAGCGAGGGACAACGGCATGGCATACAGTGAACAGCAGTGGGCGGAGGCAAAGCAGAAATGCCATCTGAACAATGAAGACATTGCCCTCGCCAAACGGCTGGGGCTGAATCCCCGAAGCCTTATCAAAAATATTCCGAGTAAAAGTGAGCCGTGGAAAGCGCCGGTCAAGGACTGGCTGCATGAGATCGACGCGAAGCGTCAGAAGAAATCGGCGCAAAAACAGCGGAGAAAAGAGAAGTCAGGCGGGAGTAACCCCGCCTGACCGTTACCGCTCCTGCCGGGAACGTTTCGGCTTATCCTTGTCAGCGGACCGCTCTCTGGACGGTCTGGGCCGGTTCAGGCTGTCCAACACGGAGTGACGCTCGCTTTTGGCGATGTCCTCCATCGGACGCGGACCGCCGCTGATGTTGAGCTGCATATCCAGCGCAGCGAGGCGGGCGGACTTCTCTTTCAGCTCGTCCTCCCGTGGGAAGGACTTACCCACCTCGGCTTTGGTTGCTTCCCTCTGCTCATAGAGATTTTGCAACTGGGCCTGAACCATCTTCAAACGCTCCGGCATCTTATCAAGCGCGTGGTCCATGCGGACCAGAGCGCCCACAGGGTCGGTCCCTACCGGTGTCCGGTGGGTCATTTCCCCTTTTAGTACCAGTTCACGTTGAAAACCGCTGACCTCCGTTGATAAGGTGAATCCTCTGTAACTGCCGATCTCTGTCAGCTCACCGCTGGTGATCTCCTTCAGCGCGGACAGGACGGCCTTTCCGGCCTCCTGCTTGTCAGTGAAGGTGATGCCCTGCACCACCATTCCGGCGAAGCCCTGTGTAACCTCAGCGGCGGGAGCAGGAGTATCTGCTGTGTCCGGCTTTGCCTCCTGAGCCAGAACAGGCTTTTCCTTGACCACCATAGGGTGAGGATGCTCCGCCAGAGTTTTCATGTCAGCCTCCAGCCCCTTGATAAAGCCCTGATATTGGACGATCTGCTCCGGGAAATATTTCAGCAGCTGGTCCTCCATCTGAAACTGCTTGCTCTGATGGGCGGACTTCATGATCTTGAGCCTGGAAACGTCCACGTCCAGCTCCATGCGCTCCTTGATGCGCGGGTCCCCGGCGCACAGGGCCTTGATCTCCGCATAGGAAAGGGCGGATTCGTCCACATCCTCGCAGGTTCTGGCTGGTGACTTGCTTGTCATGATTTGTGAGATAAATTGCTGCTTTTTCTCGATTGTCTGCCACAAATAGGCGTCAAAAGTTCCTTCTGTGACGTAACGAAACACATGAACTTTTTCGTTGCCGTTGCCCTGACGCTCGATGCGGCCCTTGCGCTGAATCAGGTCGCGGGGCCTCCACGGGCAGTCCAGATCATGGAGTGCGATCAATTTGTCCTGGACATTGGTGCCAGCTCCAAGCTTTTGCGTACTGCCCAGCAGGACGCGCACCTGGCCGGAGCGCACCTTTGCGAAAAGCTCCTTTTTCTGAACATTGGTTTTTGCATCGTGGATGAACGCCACCTGATCCGGTGCCATCCCTCCGGCGATGAGTTTCTGCCGGATGTCCTCATAGATGGTAAAGGGCTTTTCCTGCTCCAGAGGAATCGCGTTTTCCAGCATATGCAGCGTGGGATTATCCAGCTTATCTCCCATGCCCCTCTTCTTGGAGGGAGCGGCCTTCGGCGTGCTGACATCGCAGAAAACGAGCTGTGTCAATTTCTGACTGTCTCCCTCGCGCCAATACCGTAGAATGTTTTCCACGCAAAGGTTGACCTTTGTTCCCGGCTCGTCCGGGAGGGTGGGGTCAATCACGCGCTGGTCCAGCCCCAGCTTTCGCCCGTCACTGGTTATGACAAGCATATTGTCCTCTTTGGAATCCACACTTCCAGAGTGGACCCTGCTGGCGCGTTCGGACAGGTCCTTCACCATTGCCTGCTGGATCACGGTGGGCTTTGCGGCAACATTGTGGTACTCCACCTCCGGCGTGGGAAGGTCCAGCTGGTCAGCGGTCTTGATGTCCGCCACCTCTTTGAAGATGTTCATCAATTCCGGGAGGTTGAAGAACTTGGCGAAGCGGGTCCGGGCGCGGTAGCCGGTGCCCTCCGGGGCCAGCTCTAAAGCGGTAGTGGTTTCCCCGAAGCGGGAGGCCCAGCTGTCAAAGTGGGTCATGCCCATTTCCTGCAAACGGTCATATTGGAGGTATCGTTGGACGGTATACATCTCTGTCATGGAGTTGCTGATTGGCGTACCTGTAGCGAAGATAACGCCACGATTTTTTGTGATTTCGTCCAGATACCGGCACTTTGCGAACATATCGGAGGACTTCTGCGCATCGGTGGTGGCGAGGCCCGCCACGTTGCGCATTTTTGTATAAAGGAATAAATTTTTGTAATTATCCGACTCGTCCACAAACATTCTGTCCACACCTAACTGCTCAAAGGTGACAACATCATCTTTGCGGTGGTTGGCCTGTAATTTCTCCAGCCGCGCCTCCAGCTGCCGCTTGGTCCGCTCCAGCTGCTTCACTGTAAACCGCTCCCCGCCGCTGTCTTTCACCTCTTGCATACCCTCAGTGATCTCCCAAATCTGCTCTTGCAGCAGACGCTCCTGCCGCTCTTTGCTGATGGGGATTTTCTCAAATTGGGAATGTCCGATGATAACTGCGTCATAGTCGCCGGTGGCGATGCGGGCGCAGAACTTCTTGCGGCGGGCGGTTTCAAACTCCTTCTCAGTGGTGACGAGAATGTTGGCGGAGGGATAGAGGCGCATAAACTCGGAGGCGGTCTGCTCGGTCAGATGGTTGGGCACCACGAACATGGACTTATGGCACAGTCCCAGGCGCTTGCTCTCCATCGCGGCGGCAACCATCTCAAAGGTCTTGCCCGCGCCCACCTCATGGGCCAGGAGGGTATTGCCGCCATAGAGGACGTGGGCAATGGCGTTGATCTGGTGAGGTTGCAGCTTGATCTCCGGGTTGATGCCGTAAAACTGTATCCGGCTTCCATCGTATTCACGGGGCCGGATGCAGTTCATTTCCTCATTGTACTGCTTCACCAGGGCCTGCCGCCGCTGGGGGTCCCGCCATATCCAGTCCTTAAACTCATCCCGGAGGGCCTGCTGCTTCTGCGCCGCCAGGGTGGTCTCTTTGGCGTTCAAAACCCGCTTTTCCTTGCCGTCCAGGTCCTCCACGGTGTCATAAATGCGAACATCCCGGAGGTTCAGAGAATCCTCCAGGATGCGGTAGGCGCTGGCGCGGCTGGTGCCGTAGGTGGTGTAAGCGGCAACATCTTTGCTGTCAACGCTGTTTTTCGCGCTGATGAACCACTCTTCTGTCGCCTTAGAATGGTTGACCACAATCTTGCCGCGCAGGTAATTGGGCGTTTTCAGCGTCTCGTACATAAACTGCTGGATGTAGAACTTGTCGATCCAGTCCGTCCCCAGCCGGACCTCGATCTCGGAAGCGTCCAGGTCCTTGGGCTGGGCGGCGGTCAGAGCATCCACATTGGCCTTGGCGCGGTCCTGCTGTTCCGGCGGCAGCGCGGCATGAAACGCCTGAGCCATGCGGAGTTTTTGGCGCACGTTGCCGGAGAGGTACTCGTCCGCCGTGACCAGAGGAAACCGGTCCATATCCAGAAAGGCTTTGGGGATATGGTTCGGGTTCTCATTGCATCGGATGTCCCGGAAGATCACGCCGGTCAACTCCTGCTCCAGCTCGGCCTCCGATTTTCCGGTGAGCTGGGCCATGAAGGGCATATCCACCTTGGCCCGCTCCCCGATAGATACTGCCAGGGCATCCATCGCCGTGTCCACGCTGGTGACATGGACATTCTGCTTGATGGTCCGCTTGGTGAACATATCCGCTTTCCGTTTCAGCTTGCCATTATCGTCCAGCACCTCCAGGGAGCAGAGCAGATAGTAGGAGGAATCCCGGTCAAAGGCCAGCCGGTTGGCCCGGTCGTTGACGAGGCCAAATTTCTTGGAAAAAGCGTCATAGAGCCGGTTCAGCTCCGCCTGTTTCCCTTGAATAGCATCGTCTGAGGCAAACTCGTCCATCTGGAGGTCGATCAGGTCCTGCACACAGTCCCGCAGCTCCACCATACTTATGACGCGCTCCTTTGCGGCGGCGGTCAGATGTGGCTGGACCATTTGGGAATTTTCCCGGTAGTAGACCGCGCCGTCCACAACAGCGTAGGAGTAGTTTTTCACGCTGAGGTCCGCCGGAATGGCGGTGATCTCCGCTTCCCCAATATCCGCGTCCAGTTCCGGCGGCGCGGCCTCCCGGTACTCGCCGTGGATATGGGACACCGCCTCATGGAGCTGCTGGGCGAGGCCCGTGCCGGGAATGGGCGCAACGGTATACTCCTGCCGTCCATATTGGGTGTTTTCCGGTGTCAGAACGCCTAAAACCATCTCTGGATGTTCCAAAAAATAGCGGTTGATGGCGAAACCGTCCTTGTTTTCGCTCAAATGCACCCAGGAAGGGGTATCAACAGCGGGGGTATCGCGTTTTTGCAGGAAAAGGATGTCCGAAACCACCTCTGTCCCGGCGTTGGCCTTGAAAGCGTTATTCGGCAGGCGAATGGCCCCCAGCAGGTCGGCCCGCTCCGCGAGATACTCCCGTACCTTGGAATCCTTTGCATCCAGGGTATACCGGCTGGTGACAAATGCCACCACGCCGCCGGGGCGCACCCGGTCCAGCGTTTTGGCGAAGAAATAGTTGTGGATGTTGAATCCCAGCTTGTTGTACTCCCGGTCGTTCACAGGATAATTCCCAAAAGGGACATTGCCCACAGCGAGGTCGAAGAAGTCCCTGGGGAACTTTGCTTTCTCATAGCCCTGCACGATAATATTGGCATCGGGATAGAGCTGCTGGGCAATGCGCCCGCTGATGCTGTCCAGCTCCACGCCGTAGAGCTTGGAACCGGTCATGCTCTCCGGCAGGAGGCCGAAGAAGTTGCCCACGCCGCAGGCGGGTTCCAGGATATTGCCGCTCTCATAGCCCATATTGGCGACAGCCTCATAGATGGCCTTGATGACGGTGGGGCTGGAGTAATGGGCATTGAGGGTGGAAGCCCGTGCCGAAGCATATTCCTCCGGGGTAAGCGCCGCCTGCAATTCCAGGAACTCACTGGACCAGTTTGCTTTATCCGGGTCAAAGGCATCGGCCAGACCGCCCCAGCCCACATAGCGGGATAAAATCTCCTGTTCCTCCAGGGTGGCGGACCGGCCCTCCAGCTCAATGGCCTGGAGAGTGTTGATGGCGTCCATGTTCATGCGGAACTTGGCTTTCGGCCCGCCCTCGCCCAGGTGATCGTCCGTAATGCGGAAGTTCCCGGCGGCGGGGGCCTGTTCCGGCGAATCCTGTTCCGGCCCGTCAAAGCGCAGGGGCTGAAAGACCACATCGTAGGGCAGGCCGTTTTTGTCCGCCGGATAGATGGTTGCCGGTCCCGGTGTTGGCAGCCGGGGCCTCCTGCTCGGGAGCTTCCGGCGTGAAGAGACCGGCGTTGCGCTCATCGTGGCGCACGGCATCCTCAAAGAAGTCCCGGTTGACCGTCTGGTGGCTCCAGGCGTAGGGGCCGGTGTCAATGCGGACATCTATCTCTCCGATGTAGCCGATTGTGCCGTTGACCTCGTGATCTCCATAGGCAAAGGCCACTTTGTCGCCCACCTGATAGTGCAGCCGCCCCTCCAGCTCCACAGGTTCCCGCCGGAGCGGTTCATGGGTGAAGCCGTCCAGCTCCTGTTGGTACATCGCCCGGAGGATGGGCGCGACAGACTCCCAGGAACGGGACTGCTTTGTGCCGAATTTATCCTGGATTTCTACCGCCATACCGGTGGTGGAGGTAAAATAATCCGCGACATCCCCCGTTTCCAGCGTGACTGTCTCGGCGCGGCTGGCAAATGCTTCCGACAGCCGCATGGCAATTCCCCGGTTGTTCTCGCCGGAACGCAGCCAGCCGGAGATGTAGTCCTTGTCCCGGTCCGTCAGCAGATGGGAGGTCAGGACTTCCCGAAAATCATCGTTGACGCGCCTCAGATCGGCGGGCAGGTAGCTGGTGATCCGGTCATTCCGGGGATCCCGATGCAGCAGCCGCTCAAAGTCTTCCTTGCTCATACTTCGGAAAACGGGGTAGCGCAGCGTGGGGTCGAGCATCTGCACATCAAGCAGGCCAATCCCGGTGATCTCAAAGGCAGTATTTTCAAGATAGACCGTATCGCCCACTTTGTAGGCCGGTGCCAGCGGGTCATGGGGCGGCTGGGCGGAACGGTCTGGAATGATAATCCGCTCCTGCCGGGGCTGGGAGAGGACCGGATAGGTTTCGTCCAGTATCTCTTTGTGCAGGCGCTTCTGGAACTCAGGCATATCATAATAAGACCGCATAAAATCCGTTTCTTTGATGGAGATCGCGGCCCGTTTGACCGCTTCGCTGCCCTCAAGCAGCGCGAGGTCCTTATCGCTGTTTTGGCAGGCGTTCTGATAGGCCGCATCCGCCAGCACCAGCTCCTTGACCATGGGCTTATACTTCTCATAGATTTCCCGAACTTTTGGTGCTGCCGGTTCCTGCGCCTGTTCCTCCTGGTCGGCGATCCGCTCCACATCGGCCATGACCTGCCGGACAAAGGAGCTTTCCTCGCCGCTTTCCAGAGCCTCCCGGATGGCCACGGGGTCAATATCATCAAAATTGTCCCGTTCCTCCTGGGTGTAGAACTGGTCATTCTGGATAAGCTGGGCAATCCGCCGCTGCACCTTGGGCCAGGGGAGGTCGGTGCCAGCTCCTGGGACCGGGAACGCGGGGAGGTTATCCCCGTATTCGCTTTTCAGCCATGCCGCCGTGCCCTTGTCGCGGGCGTGGTTTTTCATATAGCGGACAACGGTGTGCTTACTGGTAATGTCCCCGTTCCACTCCTGGAGCGCCGCGTCAATGGCCTCCTGGGGGGAGCGGGCCGGGGTGGGCGGTTTCGGCTGGGTGGCCTCCGGCATTGGCGCGGGTTCCGGTTCCACGGGAGCCTGTTCCAGGTGGTCACTCCGGTACTTCTCCATCTCTGCCTGGGAGAGGTAGCTGCCCTCCGCAACCATTTCATGAATCCGCTTCTCCACCTCAGACCATCTGACGATGAATTTCTTGTCCGTGGGCTTGCTCCAGAACTCCATGCCGGTGCTGGGCCGGTAGTCCAAAAAGCCGCCTCTGCCATCTGAAAAGGAAACGCTGTGACCACTGGCGCCGTATTCCCGCCGGATAGCCGCAACACGGTCTTTTGTGGACAAATCCTGCTGATATAGCTCGAAAATGCGCATTTTTCCGCCGTACATCCGCAGCTGCCGGTCAACGTCCGCCTGTGAGACGGAAAAGGCAGAGGGCGCTTTCACGCTCTCTGCCTCCTGAATGGCCTCTATTTGCTGCTGCTGTGTGGGAATCTCCGGCGGCATGAAACTCAGCTGTAGATCAGCTCCGACAGAATCATTTCCTCCGCCTGGGCCTTGCAATTGTTCATCAGGCCCACCCATGCCATCTGATCGGTGGCTTTCAGCCGCTCCGTCGCTCCCGCCGCTTTCGCCAACTGGGGCATCAGCAGCTCCAGGCGGCTGTTCGCCGCGTCCTCGATCTCCAGCAGGTGGCTGAACAGCGTCCCCTTCATCACCATGCAGTTCCACACCACGGGCCGGTGCTCCCTCAGATACCGCAGGCGCATCCGCCCGTACTTGCCCAGGTCCCGGTTCGGCTGCTCCGGCAGGGCCAGATTGGGAATCAGATAGTCCCCCACTTGGGTGTAGGTCAGATTGTTCTCCATGCTCCATACCCCTTTCCGCGCTCTTTTCGCGCTCATAGCGTTTAATGACGGTTTCGATCTGCCGCAGTACCTGTTCGCTGCACTGGCTCACCGCCCCGCCCAAGGCCGTCACCGTGTCCTGGGTGTTGAAATCGAAAACACTCAGGAAGTCCTCATATTGGAAGTGATTTTCCGGGTTCAGGCCGCAGCGGGACAGCAGCGTATAGCCGATACTGGCGGAGGCGGCGCTGCGAAACGATGAGCCGATGCTAAGAGCATCATACCCCTCCAGGAAGGAACCGTCAACGGTGCGGATGATGTCCCTTTGATACTCATTCCAATATTCTCCCGCCAGCTTTTGGGCGACCTGCTCCAGCTGGGCGGCGAGGCCATCCGTACCGGAAGCGTCAAAGCGGCTCTCCAGCGCCGCAGTTACCACGTCCTGGTGTTCCGCCTCATACTTCCAGAGGTTCGGGTTCAGCCCGGTCTCATCCCTGCGGACGGTATCCGCGACATCGAACACATAGCGCAGGACGGGCCTGCCCTGGCTGCTGTCAATGAGGGCAATGCCCTTGGTGCCGCGCCGGATGTACCGGCGCATCCGCTGGTTCCAGAAGTCCCACTCCGCGCAGGCGGTGGCCTCGGGCCGCTGGGCGTAAATCAGAAGCTGCTCTTGGAACGGGTATTTGTAGAGCCTGCCGGACGTAGCCAGGAAGTCCGTCCATGTCCGGTAGCTGCCCGTGACCTGCCTCGCGGCGTTGTCCGCCATTTGCAGCGCCGCCTGGAGGTTGTTATTCGCCATAGGCAGAATCCTCCGGGTCAAAGTCGGGGATCAGGTCCAGGGCGGCGAACTGCTCATCGTCCATGCGCCGCAGCTTGTCCAGGGCGCTGCCGGTCAGCTCCAGCAGCTCGGTCTCGTCCGGCTGCACATAGCGCCGCATATCCTCCAGCGCGGAGATCGTCTCCCGCCGGGTGCCGCCGCCGCTGTAGATGCAGACCAGATTCTTTTCCTCAAATGTAAGCGCGTTCATCGGTCCATGTCCCTCCTTGTTTTCTTCGGCTTTTGCCTGATTTTCTCCTGTTTTTCATGCGTTTTCAAATGTTCAAGGACAGAGTGCGGGCCAACGCGGCGAAACGCGAGGGGCTTCCCGTCCGGGCCGGGAAGGGGCTCATAGCGTTCATTGGTCCGCAGATACATCCCCTCCATGCCAGCGCCGCCAATGTAGCGCCCGTCCTCATCCTTCTCGCTTTCCAGCAGAACCGTGCCATTTGCCAGCACATACCCCGGTTCTATGCGCCGGTTGACCAGTCCGCAGGGTACGCCGGTCTGCCGGATGCCCACGACATCCTCCATATGCTCCACATGAGTGAAATCGTCTGTCATACGCTTACCGGTCCCTTTCCGCGCTCTTTTTGGGCGCTGATTTTTTATGCTCCCGCCGGGGCAGAGGGACGCTCAGCTTTGCCAGAACAGACTTCTTCTCCACGCGCTTGCGGGTCTCCGGCTGAGAAAACGTTCCTCTGGTGTGGTCACGAGGCTGTTTTGTTCCCTCAAGCTGCAAGTCCATAAACCGTGCGAACTCCTTCTCCGAAAACATTCTTGTCCCGTGGAGTTCATCATAGCCCATGGAGTTATCGCTGGTGTCAATGCCGTAATATTGGCAGACGGCAAAGGACACGCTCTCGGCCTCCACCTCCTTGGTGTTGTTGTCCTTGGGCGTGGGCGGGTCCTTGTCCGTACCGGCAGCGGAAGTGAGCCGGTCCTGTTCCCGGTTGTGGAGGACCGCGTGGGCGATCTCATGGACGGCGGCGCTTACCGTCTGCACCTCGCTCATGCCCTCCCGGATGGAGATCGTCTGCCTGGTGAAGTTGCAAAGGCCGTCTGTCCCTGGGTCCAGCGGGGCAAAGGAGATGGGCATGGGGGACGTGCGGCGCAGGGCCTCCATGAACGCCTCATACTGCTCCACATTCCCGGTCAGGGGGGCGGCGAGGCTGGGGAGGGGCTTGCCGTCCGTCTGGTCAGCGGAAAAGACCTTGACCGGCTTGAACAGCGGAATTTCAACGGTCTTTTCCTCCATGATGATCTTCCCGTCCCGGTCCAGCATGGGTGCTTTGGTATCCGGGTCCAGCTTCATTTCCTCGATTTTCTTTTTCAGCGGCGTGGGGGCGATGATGGTCAGGCCCTTCTCGCCCTTTTTCACATGATGGCCAAACTGCTGCCATTTCCGAAAGCCCGCCACGGGCTGGGAGGCGTTGGGCCGCTGCATATGGATGAGAAGGGTGTTGTTGACGGAATAGTGGTGAAACCGGGACATGGTGCGGAGGTAGTCAAAATACCTCTCGCTCAGGAAAAGCTCCTGGATGTTCTGCTCGATCCCGGCAACGATTTCTTTGACACGTTCCTTGTTGGTGGGTCTTTGGTCTGCCACAGTGGTTCCTCCTTTCAAACGGATAGCCCCGCACGGGAGGCCGCAGCCATCCCATACGGGGCGGATTTCCGCAAATTAAAGCTCGTTTTTGCCCTCCGGGGGTAAATCCTTGCCCTGCCTCTTTTCCACGCTCTGAAAGCATTGCGCCGCAAGACTTTCAGCCCCTCTATTTGCGGAGGCGCGGGGCCGGTTGCGCTTGCGTTCCGCATCCCGCCTCCGGCGTTCCCGAAGGGCGCAGGAGGGACAGTATTTTGCCGCGTTGGAGCGGGAGAGAACGGGTGCGCCGCAGATGCAGCACCGCCGGATGTGCGTTTCGCCGGTAATTTCCGCGCACAGCTCCCAGTCAGCGGGGAGGACGGCGGCGCGAAAATATTTGCAGATGAGGACCGGCGTGAGAAGCTGGGGACAGGGGCAAACGTCCCCATCGTCCAGGGGGAGGCAGTTGCCGCCGTCATAGTTGGCACACAGGCGGCGGATGAGCCGCTTGGCACGGCGGCGCTGCCGCTCATTCATGCGCGGAAGGTCAGCCATTGTCAAACACCAGCTTGTAGTTTGTTTTCTCCCCATCGTCCTCCAGGAGTACGGTGGCATCGTAGGTTTTGCCGGTTTTCTCGGACCAGCAGCCCTTGAGCCGGACCTGAGCGTCCTTCAGCAGCGCGGCGGCAATGGATTTGGTGAGGGACTTTTTCTTTGCGGAGAAAAATTTGCTGTCCTTCCAGAGGGCGAAGCGGCAGGCGGGATTCTCGCAGAAAAAGCCCTTTTTGCCCTCGGAGACAGCGCCGCCGCAGCGGGGGCAGGGGCCGACACGCTCCTTGCCGGAGGGGAACAGGACTTCCCAGCCGGAGACCGGCTGATAGGTGTCCACCAGCTCTGTCACCAGGGCGGCGATGCCCGCCATGAAGTCCTCCGGAGAAAGAGCGCCGCGCTCCACCTCGCCCAGCCGGTGCTCCCACTCAGCGGTGAGCAGGGGCGATTGCAGGGCCTCGGGCAGGACGGCGATGAGGGAATTGCCCGCCTGGGTGGGCAGGAGATTGGTGATCTTCTTGGCTTTTTTCCGCTCCACCAGCCCGGAGGATACCAGCTTTTCCAGAATCCCGGCGCGGGTGGCGGGGGTCCCGATGCCGCGCCGTTCCGCATCGTCGGGCATGTCACCAGCCCCGGCGGTCTCCATGCTGCTCAAGATGGTGTCTTCCGTAAAGTGCTTCGGGGGTGCCGTTTTGCCCTCCTTGACCTGGACCGCCTCCACCGGCAGCGGCATCCCCTCTGTCAGTCCGTCAGGGAGAACGCTGTCCTTAGACGGCTCTTTGTCCGCGTAGGCTTTCCAGCCAATGTCCAGCAGGGCCTTTCCCTTTGCGGTGAAGCTGTGACCGCCGCACTCCGCCGTCACAGTGGTCTCAGCATACCGGAAGGGCGGGCAGACCGCCCGGAGCAACGCCAGGGACACCAGCCGCAGGACCTCGCGCTCCCCCAGAGGCAGGGCGGGAATATCGGTGGTGGCCGCGCTCCTGGTGGGGACAATGGCGTGGTGATCCGTGACCTTTTTGCTGCTGCACACCTGCCCCGCCAGCACCTCCCCCGGCGCGTCCAGGCCGCAGACGGCAGCGGCGGCGGAGACCAGGGCGGGGACCGTGGCCTCCATATCATCGGTGAGATACCGGCTGTCCGTCCGGGGATAGGTACACAGTTTCTTTTCATAGAGGGCTTGCAGATAGTCCAGCGTGGCCTGGGCGGTGTAGCCCAGAGTACGGTTGGCCTCCCGCTGGAGGGCGGTCAGATCGTAGAGGGCGGGGGCCTTTTCGGATTTCTCCTTCCGCTCCACCGTCTGAACGATTGCTGTTCCGCCCTTGCAGGCGGCGGCAACGGATTGAGCCGTGGACTTGTCCCCCAGCCGCTCCCCAGCCAGGGCCACTCCGCCGCAGTCCAGCTCCACCGTATAGAACGGGACCGGCTCAAAGGCGGTGATTTCCGCCTCCCGCTGGACGATGAGGGCCAGCGTGGGCGAGACAACCCGCCCGATGTTCAGTGTGCGTCCATAGAGGACGGAGAACAGCCGGGTGGCGTTGATGCCCACCAGCCAGTCGGCCTTGGAGCGGCAGAGGGCGGCTTGGTGGAGGCCGTCATAGTCCCCACCGGGACGGAGGTTTGCAAATCCCTCCCGAATAGCCGCGTCCTCCATGCTGGAAATCCACAGCCGTTTGATCGGTTTGGTGCATCCTGCCAGATAGTAGACCGTGCGGAAGATGGATTCCCCCTCGCGCCCCGCGTCACAGGCGTTGACCACCTCCGACACGTCCTCCCGGCGCAGCAGCTCCCGCAGGGTGTCAAACTGGTCTCTCGTTTTCCCGCTGATGGTGAACCGCCAGCTTTCCGGCAGGATGGGCAGGTCCTCCCGCCGCCACTTGCCGTACCGGGGGTCATAGACCGCAGGCTCGGCCAGCTCCGCCAGATGCCCCACGCACCAGGAGATCAGCCAGCCATTGCCCTCCATGCAGCCGTCTTTTCTGCCCTTCACCCCCAGAGCGGCGGCAATGTTCATCGCGGCGGACGGCTTTTCCGTGACCACTAACTTAACCATGGAAATCACTCCCTTCTTGAAATGGAGAGCGGCCCCGCATTTTGTCGGGGCCGCTCAAAAATATGGGTTGCTTTATAGGGCGGGACAGGCTACAATGGGGAAGACAAATACTGTGAGAGGTAATCGCTATGAAAAAGTACATCATTTACCGCATTGCTGATGAAGATATTGAAAACTACAACCAGCATGAGCTGGTCGGTGTGGAGTACGGCGAGGATATTGACGATGCCATGGACCGGCTGATCGAGGCCATATGTGAGGATTTATCGGAGAATCCCGAATATGCCGGATGCACCGTCTGCGCCTATCCCCCGGAGGATGAACTGAACGATTCAGACTGGTATCAGTATCAGATGGACGGCGTAGTGTCCCCGCCCGTGGCAGAGGAAAATATTGTGGTCCCCTATGGAATCATCGAGCAGGAGAGCGACCAGTAATAACCGGCTGACGGGTCACGCCACGATGGCAGGGCAGGACGCAGCCATACCCATACCGCTTGCAGCCCCGGCAGGGGTGGCCCCTGGGCGGGACCGGCGTGGGCCGGTCCCGGCGGGAGCGGGGAAGCTGCTGCATGATGCCCTCCATAGGGCTGTCCGTGAAGCGGGTCATGCGTCCTCGTCCTCCTTTTCGTCCTCATCGCCTTCATCACCGTAGTCGTAATCGTCCAGATCGGCGCTGCCCTTGGTGTCGGGCTTGTTCTTCTTGAATTTCAAGAAGTAGGCCGCGCCGCCGCCCGCCAGGGCCACCACCAGCACAACGATCAGCAGACCGTTCTTGCCGCCCTTTTCCGGTTTCGGATCGGGGTCAGGAACGGGATCGGGGTCTACATCCGGGTCCGGGTCAGGCTCCGGGGGCGGCTCCCTGCCCACGCACTCCGTCATATCCACGGCGCACAGCTCACAGGCGGTATTGACCGCTCCGGCCTTGCACTTGTCCGTGCAGGAACAGGCGGCGGGAGTGGCAGCACCAGTCCCGCCGTCTTCCATCAAAGCCAGCAGGTCGGCCTCGTCCACCTGATTGAGGAAGTGGACGCTGTTCTCGCCGTCCTCGGCTCGGTCGATAATCAGATAGAAGTAGTTTCCGCTCTTGGTGGTGACGGTGACAAACTGCTTTTCCTCTGACGTGGCGCTGTGGATGTCATCGGAGAGGGACAGATTGCCCTCCGGGGTCAGGGCCGTACCGGAACCGGGTTCCTCCTTCCCGTCCGGCTCCCTGGGCGCTGTAGGCTCAACCGGCGCAGTAGTCGTGGTGCTACCGCCGCCCGTGGGGGGCTTCGTGGGAAGAGCGGTGGTGGTCTGCGTGGTAGTTACAGGCTTCGTTGTCACGGGCGGCGTGGTCTGGACAGGCGGCGCTTCCGGCTCCTTGGCGGCGGTCTGATAGCTGGGGTTCTCCACCGTCACCGCCTGGGAGCGGTTCCCCGCGTTGTCCTCCGCCTGGACGTTGATTTTGGGGTGATCGGCCCCGATCTCCACAAGAGGGACATCCACCGCGCCGTTATCGAGCGCGGTATATTTTTGTCCATCCACATAGACCGCCGCCACGCCGGAGGCCGTGTCAGCGGCCTCCACATGGAGCTGCTGGGCGGTGAAGCTGGTGCGCAGGGTGGGCGCATCCCGGTCGAAGCATTTGATTTCCTGGGATTTCTCATAGGTCTGGCCATCCCAGCCGGTGACGTTGACGGTCACGGTGCAGTTGCCGGAGACCGTCAGGACCGTATCGTACTGGCCGGACTGCTGCTCCAGCTCAGCGGTGATGTCCCGCCAGTCCCCTTCGCCCTTCACCGTTGCCCTCGAAAAGCCGTTCCCGGCATGGTCCGTGATGGTGATGGTCACATTGGCATCCCGGTTCGTCCAGCCGGTGGGCGGGGCGATCTGAATGCCAATGTCCGCGCCTCCCGCAGGGGCGGTGAAGGCCGACAGCAGCAGCACCGCCGCCAGAAGGGTGGCGAGGATACGCAGTTTAGTTCTCCACATGGTCCGCTCCCTCCTTCCTCTCGGGGGTGCCGCTGGGCGCGGCGGTCTTGCTGGCCTGGATGAGCGCCGCCAGCTGGTCCGGGGTCAGGCCCATGTTTCGCACGATGCCAATGATGTCCAGATTCTCCAGCTCCAGGCGCAGCTTCTCCAGCTCACGCTGCCGCTCTTGCAGCTCGGTGATCTTTGCCGCGTTCTTCTCATACTCGATGTCAATTTTCCTGATCTTCGGATTCATTATGATGCAACTCCTTTCCTTTTTGGGCGATCCTGCTCTGTGCCAGCTCAAAATAATCCCGGTTGATCTCCGCCCCCAAATAGCGCCGCCCGGTGGAAATTGCCGCCACCGCTGTGCTGCCGCTGCCCATAAACCCGTCAAAAATCAGCTCCCCCGGCTGGCTGGAAATCTGAATCAGCCAGGATAAAAAGACCTCGTTTTTGACAGTGGGATGGAATATCTGGTTCTTCTTCTGCCAGACGGCGTTATGGGTGGCTTTGGGGTACTCCGCGCCGAACCAGCAGGCATTGAACCGGGTCTTATAGCGTTTGCTGGGGTTCGCTCCCGGACGAAACAGTGTCCCTTCCTTTTTTCGGTTTTCCAGCAGCGTGGTGCTTTGGAATGTCCGCCGCCCTTTTTGGCAGAAGATAATCCACTCGGCGTTGTTGGCATAGCTGCCCCGCAAATCGCCAATCCCGCCTACAGAGCCCTTCTCCACCACCAGACAGTTTTTGATGGAAAAGCCCGCCTGCTTCAAACATTGGTAGTGATACGGGTAGCAGTCAAAGCGGGTGAAGAAATAGGCGTGTGCGTCATCGCGCAAAATGCGGAAGCACTCTTTGGAAAAATGCGCGTAGTCGATGCCGTCATCCCCGGCGATCATGGGGTGGGGGTGCTGGGCAAAGTTGTTCTGATATTGGATTCCATAGGGCGGGTCGGTCAGGACCATGGACACACAGCCATCCGGGAGCTGCGCAAGCAGGTCCATGCAGTCCATGTGGTAGAGTTGATTGCTGAAGCTCTCCATTCAAACCTCCTGCTTTATGGGGATGGAAGTCTGGCGTAGGTGTAAAAGTGGTCCTGCCAGTAGGTGCTGTTCAGGTCGGCGTAGGAGATCGGCGAGCCGCAGTGGATCATCATGTGATTGCCCACATAGATGCCGCAGTGGGTGGGTGCGCTGGGGTCGGGAGCGTTGTAGGTATTGATGAAAAACACCAAATCTCCCGGTTGGGCGTTGGCAGGGGATACCGGCGTACAGAGATTACACAGGGCCTTGGCCCCCAGCCGCCCCACGTTCCATCCGCTGTGATTGATGACCCAACTGACAAACCCGCTGCAATCAAATGATGTAGAGGGACTGCTTCCGCCCCAGACATAGGGAAACCCCAGATACTTCTCCGCCTCGGTGAGCATGGCGGCAAACTGCGCGTCCGCCAAAGCCTCCGGCGGCACGTCATAGTCCAGATAGGGCTGTGTCTGGGAGGCGTTGGGGTAGGCTCCCACGGGGAACAGGTCGGGCCGGTTGCCCAGGTTCGCCATGAAGCTGGCGTAGAGGCTCAGGCCGTCCTCGTCCAGCAGATAGGCCGGAAGGTGGGACAGGTCGAAATTCTCCAGCGTTACATTGCAGACGGTCCAGGGATACGGATGACCGGCGGCGTTGTAGCGTGTCTCCGTTGTCACGGCCTCCGTAAGGGTGTACTGCTGGTCAAAGAGCAGATCGAGGGTCCCCTGGACCTCCGGGAGCGTCCAGGGTCCGCCGTGGCAGGCGGTGAGCAGGGAAATGAGGACGTAGGGGTCATGCCCGATCTCGTCCAGGTCGAAGCGGTATTCATCATAGCCGGGGTGCAGGGCGGCATAGTTGTTCAGCTCATTCTGGAGCGCCGCCTCCATCCCCGCATACGCCGCCTCCGCGCCCAGCATATCCGCATCCTCGCAGGGGAAGGTGGAGCTGCCCAGGCTGGACGCGATCCCCTGTGCCAGAATGGAACAGGAGGACACGCAGTTGAGCAGCAGGCAGACGCACACCGCCAGTCCGGCAATGATGCCGATGCCCTTTTTGTGCCGCCGGACGAAATCCGTGCCCTCTTTCACCTTCTCCGCCGCCGTTTTTGCGGTAGTCTCTACCGTTGCGGCGGCGCTCTGGCCGGAACGGACCGAAGCGGCGTACTGCTTCCGGATGGCCCGCTTCTGATGCCAGCGGGAGAGGGGGTTGCTGGAGAGCTGGGGGTTGTCCTGGAGGTGCTTCTGATACAGGGCGTTCACATTGGCCTTTTCCAGCTGCCGCTCCGCTTTCGCCGCTTTCCGGTAGGGCTTTAACTTCCCGGCGCGGTAGGAGTGCTGTGCCAGCCGTCCGCCAGCCTCCGCCGCTTCTTCCAGCCGGTGGGCGATTTCCAGGCCAACGTTGTCCTGCTCGGACTGCCGCACTTCCCGGTGGACGGTCGCAGCCAGCGTATTGCCGGGGGTGTCCCGAACGGCGTGGGACAATTTGGAGGGGGGCTTCGGCTTGTCTACTTCCTCAAAGAAAAGCCGCGCCTTGATTTTCCCGGTTTCCGGGTCCAGGACCGCCCGTTTGACCTTCTTTTTGGCCTTGGGTATCTTCTCCCGCGCCGCCTCCGCCTTGTCCGCCGCCTTTCCGGCGCGGCGGACGCGCTGGCGCAGCTTCGGGTTCAGCTCGGAATCCGTAAACTGGAGGCGGGGATTTTTCTTCATACCGCCGCCTCCGCCGTCATTTCAGACGGCTTCGTGGTCATGATCCGGTACAGTTCCGTATCCTTGGGGAAGCGGTCCACAAAGGGCAGGATGATGTTGCCGTAGAACAGCAGCCCCTCGCCCTCGCCAGAATGAGTAACGTAAGAGAGCTGATGCGGAGAGATGTTCAGCTGCTTCGCCAGAATCTGCCGGTCGCCCTGGGCCTGATTGAGCATATAGATGAAATCGCTGTTCTCCAGGATGTTGGAAATCTCCGGGCTTGCCAGGAGGTCCTTGCTGTTTTGCGTAATTCCGGTCGGGATTCCTCCCCATTTTCGGAATCTTTTCCAGATTTCCACACTCCAGGAGGCCAATTCGCCTTTCAGCAAAAGGTGAAATTCGTCACAGTAATACCGCGTAGTCTTCCCGGCGGCACGATTTACTGTGACGCGGTTCCACACCTGATCCTGAATGACCAGCATCCCCAGCTGCTTGAGCTGCTTGCCCAGCTCCTTGATGTCGTAGGCCACGATCCGGTTGTTGATGTCCACATTGGTCCGGTGGTTGAACACGTTGAGACTGCCGGTGACGTAGATTTCCAGCGCGGTGGCGATGAAGTGGGCCTCCTTCTCGTCCTGCGCTCGGAGAGTGTTGTAGAGGTCCTCCAGAATGGGCATATTCTCCGGGCGGGGGTCGTTGAGATAGTTCTGGTACACCAGCCGGACACAGCGGTCAATGACCGTCTTCTCCACGGGCTGGAGGCCGTCCTTGCTCCCCACCACGATGTCGCAGAAGGAGAGCAGAAAGTCCACCTTCAGCGACAGCGGGGATTCATCGTCCGAATAGTCCAGGTTGAGGTCCATGGGGTTGACGTACTGCTTGCTGGTGGGAGAGATTTTGATGACCTGACCGCCCAGCCGCTGGACCAGGGGATAATACTCGGCCTCCGGGTCCGCGATGAGAATATCATCATCGGTGACGAGGAAGACGTTGAGCATTTCCCGCTTCGCGGAGAAGGATTTGCCGCTGCCAGGGGTGCCAAGGATTAACCCGTTAGGCTTTTTGTCAAGAGGAACTTTTCAAGGGATGGGAAAAATCAGGCGGGAAAAGCCCCGTGGACGGGTAAAAGCCGTTTTCGGGGGTGGGTA
>JAAWHO010000011.1 GCA_022795905.1 Oscillospiraceae bacterium | reverse complement strand
TCTACATCTACACCGACAACGAGGACGGCAAGACCCACTCCGGCTACTGCCGCTACCACCAGGACAAGACGACCTCCAAGGAAAACCACGAGTTCCAGAAGGGCCGCTGCATCCAGTGCGGCGCGGTGGACTACAACTCCGTAGCCGCCGCCATTGAGAAGAACAAGACCGTCTACGTGGCCATCGGCGAGGAGAACGCCAATCTCTCCATGGAGGAGATCACCCTCACCGCCGGCAACGCGGACATCACCAAGGAGTACAATATCACCTACGCCTGGTTCGACAAGAACGGGGCCAACGTGGGCAACGGCTCCTCCTACACCCTGCCCGCCGCCGTGACGGAGGAGGAGGCGGACTACGCCTACACCTGCGTCATCCTGGCCTCCCCCAAGAGCGGCGCGTCCGCCAAGCCCATCAGCGCCACCTGCAATGTCTCGGTGCTGGTGCGGGATTTGATCGTAGCCCGGGCCACCCTGAATGTCAAGGACGACTACCTGGACTTTGACGACACCTCCGACGCCATGTCCGACTCCATCTATGACCAGATCTACGACGCGGTCTATGACGCCGCCGCCAGCGGCGCGACCCCGGACTACATCATCTTCGACGAGCAGCCCGAGTCCAAGGTGGGCCGGCTGAACATCAGCAGCAGCTCCTCCCGGAAGTACAGCTTCAGCAGCAAGGACAGCTATTCCCTGGAGGATATCAGATTTGAGCTGGGGGAGGACGGCGTCACCGGCACCTATACCATCAACTTCAAGGCGTGGGACACCAAGGGGAAGGAGTTCCCCGGCGTGCTGACCATCTATGTGGAAAAGAGCCTGAGCGACGCCGGCGTGCTCTACTCCGGCGTAAAGGGCGGGGACGTGGCGCTGTCCGCCGACGACTTTGAGCGCTTCTGGCTGGAGAGCCACAGCTCCGGCAGTCTGGAGTACGTGGTGTTCAAGTCCCCCTCCGACGGCAACCTCTACTACGACAAGGACAAGGTGGACACCGGCAAGGACGGCGACGAGTTCTATTTCCAGCCCACCAAGAGCCGCCAGATGGATCTGGACGAGGTGGTCTTCACCCCCCGGAAGAGCTTCACCGGCACTGTTACCATTGACTTCACCGCCACCGGCAAAAGCAGCAAGGGAAAAACCACGGATCTGGAGGGCACTGTAACCATTCTCTTCACCGACGGGGATGTGGAGGATATCTCCTACCGGGTGCCCACCGGCGGCAGCGCGGCCCTCGACCCGGAGGACTTCCTCTCCGTCTACAAGGAGGCCACCGGCAGCAAGACCAGCAGCTTCTATATCCAGCTGCTGAGCCTGCCCGAGTCCGGCGCCCTCTACCTGGACCGCACCAGCTCCCGCAGCGGCACCCAGCTCAAGGACAGCAACAAGAGCAGCTATCAGTTCCACTACAGCTCCAGCCAGAACAAGGAGATCGAGGATCTGACCTACGTCCCCGGCTCCGCCGCCAAGGACAGCGCGTCCTACGCCGTCTACGACAGCAAGGGCGAGCCCCTCTACGTGGGCACGATTCTCTTTGAGCGGGACGATCTGACAGTGGAGTACACCGCGAGCTCCGCCTCCGGCGTGACCTTCAAGGCCAACGACTTCCGCACCCTTCTGGGCTCCGGGGCCAGCGACGTGATCACCGCCGTGTCCTTCTCCGCCCCCAGCAAGGGGTCCCTGTACTACAACTACGTCGGCGGCGTGGGAACGCCCGTCACCTCCAGCGACAAGTACTACACCACGGGCACTACCCTGTCCGTCAGCAGCCTGACCTACGTGCCTGCCAGCGGCCAGAAGGCCGGGGAGGTGACGATCCCCTTCACCGCCTATGACCTGAGCAACAACAAGGTCAGCGGCGAGGTGAAGATCACCGTCCCCGAGACCCCCGCCAAGCCCGATGTGCCCACAAATCCCTCCAAGCCCGTCACGCCTGTCACGCCCGTCACCTTCTCCGACGTGCCCAACAACGCCAACACGGAGTGGTACTACACCGCCGTCACGGAGCTGGCCGGCGCGGGGATTATCAACGGCTATGAGGACGGCACCTTCCGTCCGGCCAACGAGGTGACCTACGGCCAGGCCCTCAAGCTCATCATGATGGCGGCCGGGTATGAGGACCTGAGCGGAACCGGCAGCAACTGGGCCAAGGGCTTCCTGGACAAGGCTCTGGAGGACGGGCTTCTGAGCCAGACCGTCAACCTGGACCGGAAGATCACCCGCAGCGCCATTGCCGAGATCGCCTACAAGGCGCTCAAGCTCGACAAGCCCACCATCGCCTCCCCCTTCTATGACAGCACGGAGGAGAGCGCCCTGGCGCTCTACGAGACGGGGATCATCACCGGCGAGGAGCGGAGCGGAAAGCTGATGTTCTTTGGCAGCTATTCCATCACCCGCCGGGAGATGGCCGTCATTATCTGGCGGATGAACAACTATATGCTCAACAAGGGGTAACTCCCCCGAAAGGACCGCCCCTCCGGGGCGGTCCTTTGCCTCCGGCGCTCGGGGCGGGGAGCCCCCGCAGCAGAGAACAGCAGCGGCCCCCGGGGCCGCAGAAAAACAAAAGAGGAGATGACCCCTTTGGAACAGATTTACGTCACCGGCCACCGAAACCCCGACACGGACTCCATCGTCTCAGCCATGGCCTACGCCGCCCTGCGCAACGCTGTGGGCGACCGGCAATATGTCGCCGCCCGGCTGGGCCACCTGAGCGATGAGACACGGCTCATTCTCAATCACTTCGGCTTTGAGCCCCCTCTTTACATCAAATCCATGCGCACCCAGGTGCTGGACCTGGACTACGACATTCCTCCCATCCTCCACGAGGCCGTCACCCTCGGCCGGGCCTGGGAGGCCATGGAGGCCGACCAGCACGTCTCCGCCATCCCCATCGCCGACGACGAGGGCTACCTGAAGGGCCTGCTCACCGCCGGGGATATCGCCGCCTGCGACATCCGGACCATCGAGGACTCCGAGCTGCGGGAAATTCCCATCTTCAACATCCTCAGCGTCCTGGAGGGCCAGCTGCTGGGGGAGACCGAGGAGCTGGTCAACACCATCACCGGCGAGGTGGTCCTGGCCCTCCCCCAGGAGACGGGGCTGCCCCCCTTCCGGAAGCGGGACACGATCCTCGTCTGCGGCAACCAGCCGGATATGCTCCAGCAGGCGGTGGACTTCGGCGTCAACTGCGTGATTCTCTGCCAGGCGGAGCTTCCCGAGCACATCCGGACAATGTCCCGGAATACCTGCATCATCTCCACCCCCTATGACGGCTACCAGGCGATGCGCCGCCTGTTCCAGGCCATCCCCGTCAGCCGCCTGCTCCAGCCCCGGGAGCAGCTCCAGGTGTTCCACCTGGAGGACTTTATCGACGACGTGCGGGAGGTGGTCCTCCAGAGCCGCTACCGCAGCTACCCCATCCTGGACAACCAGGAGCGGGTGGTGGGCACCCTCTCCCGGTACCACCTCATCCGCCCCCGGCGCAAACAGGTGGTGCTGGTGGACCACAACGAGGCCGCCCAGTCCGTCCCCGGCCTGGAGCAGGCGGAGGTGCTGGCCATTATCGACCACCACCGCCTGGCGGACATCCAGACCAAGAACCCCATCTACTTCCGCAACGAGCCCGTGGGCAGCACCTGCACCATCGTGGCGGGGATGTACCAGGAGCGGGGGCTCATGCCCTCCGGAAAGCTGGCGGGGCTCATGGCGGCGGCTATCGTCTCCGATACCGTTATGTTCAAGTCCCCTACCTCCACCCCCCGGGACCGGAAGATGGCCGAGCGCATGGCCCACATCGCCGGCATCTCCCTGGAGGACCTGGGCCGGAAAATCTTCTCCGCCTCCACCCCGGAGGAGAAGCCCGTGGAGCAGCTCCTTTTTACCGACTTCAAGGAGTTCCACATCGCCGGGCACGATCTGGGCGTCAGCCAGATCACCTGCGTGGACTCCGACCGCCAGCTGGAGCGGAAGGGGGAGTTTTTGGCACTGATGGAGAAAACCAAGACCGAGCATGAGTACAGCATGATGATTCTCATGCTCACCGACGTGCTCATCGAGGGGTCCAAGATCCTCTGCCTTGGCGGCGAGGATATCTTCCAGCAGGCTTTTAATGTGGAGCTGAAGGACCATGAGGCGTTTCTGCCCAAGGTCATGTCCCGGAAAAAGCAGATTATCCCTATGCTCTCGGCGCTCTGGGGCTGAGGCGGATACGCAAAAGGGAGGCCCCTGCGGGGCCTCCCTTTTGTTTACGGCAATCTTCAAAGTTGCGGACATTGCAGAAGCCGACAAATTGCCGCTGGACGGGAGGGAATAGATGTGCTATACTGTATTCTGTATTTGTGTGTGCATTTTTACTCTTACAAAAGAGGAGTGTTTGTATAATGGGTTTGATTACGAAGATTTTTGGCACCTACAGCGACCGTGAGCTCAAGCAGATCTATCCCATCGTGGATAAAATCGAGGCCCTGGAGCCGGAATACCAGGCCATGACCGACGAGCAGCTGGCCGCCAAGACCCCGGAGTTCAAGGAGCGCCTGGCCAAGGGCGAGACCCTGGACGACATTCTGCCCGAGGCCTTCGCCACTGTGCGGGAGGCCTCCGTCCGGGTGCTGGGGATGCGGCCCTTCCGGGTGCAGCTGGTGGGCGGCGTGGTCCTCCACCAGGGGCGCATTGCCGAGATGAAAACCGGCGAGGGTAAAACCCTGGTGGCCACCCTCCCGGCCTACCTCAACGCCCTGACGGGAAAGGGTGTCCACATCGTCACCGTCAACGACTACCTGGCCAAGCGCGACAGCGAGTGGATGGGCAAGGTCCACCGCTTCCTGGGGCTGACGGTGGGGCTTATCGTCCACGGACTGGACAAGAAGGAGCGGCAGGCCGCCTACGCCGCCGACATCACCTACGGCACCAACAATGAGATGGGCTTTGACTACCTCCGGGACAATATGGCCCTCTATTCCACCGAGCTGGTCCAGCGGGGCCACAGCTTCGCCATCGTGGACGAGGTGGACTCTATCCTCATCGACGAGGCCCGCACCCCCCTTATCATCTCCGGCATGGGGGAGAAATCCACCCAGATGTACGATATGACGGAGATGTTCGTCCGCCCCCTGAAGAAGCTGGTCATTGCCGAGACCGACGACAAGGCCGAGGAGGACGTGGACATCGACGCGGACTATATCGTGGACGAGAAGGCCCGCACCGCCACCCTCACCGCCCGGGGCATCGCCAAGGCCGAGGAGTTCTTCCACCTGGAGAACCTCTCCGACCCGGAGAACTCCACCGTGGCCCACCATATCAACCAGGCCATCAAGGCCCACGGCGTCATGAAGCGGGACATTGACTACGTCATCAAGGACGGCCAGGTGGTCATCGTGGACGAGTTTACCGGACGGCTTATGTTCGGACGGCGCTACAGCGAGGGCCTCCACCAGGCCATCGAGGCCAAGGAGCGGGTGAAGGTGGAGCGGGAGAGCAAGACCCTGGCTACCATCACCTTTCAGAACTACTTCCGGCTCTACAATAAGCTCTCCGGCATGACCGGCACCGCCCTCACCGAGGAGGAGGAGTTCGGCGCCATCTACCGGCTGGATATTATTGAGATCCCCACCAACCGCCCCCTGGCCCGTGTGGACAACCAGGACGTGGTCTACAAGACCGAAGCCGGCAAGTACCGGGCGGTGATCGAGCAGATCAAGGCCTGCCACGCCAAGGGCCAGCCGGTGCTGGTGGGCACGGTGTCCATCGAGAAGAACGAGTACCTGTCCAAGCTCCTCCAGAAGGAGGGCATTAAGCACAACCTCCTCAACGCCAAGAACCACGAGCGGGAGGCGGAGATCGTGGCCCAGGCCGGCAAGCTGGGAGCCGTGACCGTGGCCACCAACATGGCCGGCCGCGGCACGGATATCATGCTGGGGGGCAACGCGGAGTTCCTGGCCAAGAACGACCTGCGGAAGGCCGGGCTCACCGACGAGCTTATCGCCGAGGCCACCGGCTACGCCGACACGGACAACCAGGAGATCCTGGACGCCAGGAAGCTGTTTGCCGAGAGCATGGAGAAGTACAAGGGCGAGATCGCCCGGGAGGCGGACCAGGTCCGGGCCGCCGGCGGGCTCTTCATCATCGGCACCGAGCGCCACGACTCCCGCCGGATTGACAACCAGCTCCGGGGCCGTGCCGGCCGCCAGGGAGATCCCGGCGAGACCAGGTTCTATCTGAGCCTGGACGACGATCTCATGCGCCTGTTCGGCGGGGATCGGATGACCAGCCTCATGGACCGGCTGGATATCGACGAGGATATGCCCATTGAGAACAAAATGCTCACCAAGGGCATTGAAAATGCCCAGACCAGCGTGGAGAGCCGGAACTTCCAGTCCCGGAAGAGCACCCTGGAATATGACGACGTGATGAACAAGCAGAGGGAGATCATCTACGGCCAGCGCAAGAAGGTCCTCGACGGCATGGATATCAAGGATGTCATCACCGGCATGATCTCCACCCTGATTACCGACAGCGTCAACACCGCCTTCGGGGAGAACAAGCGCCTGGACGAGGAGGGCTATCGGACCATGATGGCCTCCCTGGAGGGGACCCTGTTCCCCAAATACAGCGTGAAGTTCAGCCCCGAGGAGATTGCCGGCACCGACGCGGAGACATTCATCCGGAAATTGACCGAGAAGGCCATGGAGACCTACGCCGCCAAGGAAGCGGAGATCAACGCGGCCAAGGAGAAGGGCTCCATCAGTATTGATATGCGGGAGCTGGAGCGCGTCGTCATGCTGCGGGTGGTGGACGAGTACTGGATGGACCACATCGACGCCATGACAGACCTGCGCCAGGGCATCCGGCTCCGGGCCTATGCCCAGTCCAACCCGGTGGACGCCTACAAGGCCGAGAGCCTGCATATGTTTGAGGAGATGATCTCCGCTATCCAGGAGGAGACGGTCCGGCGGCTGTACTCCGTGCGGCTGAGGAGCAACGAGGAGATCAAGCGCAGGCAGGTGGCCTCCAACATCACCGAGGGCCGCAGCGACGGCACCGTGAAGAAGCAGCCCCGCCGGGTGCAGAAGGTGGGCCGCAACGACCCCTGCCCCTGCGGCAGCGGGAAGAAGTACAAGCACTGCTGCGGCCGGAACGGCTGAGGGCCGCGCAATACAAAAGGGATCATTTGTCGTTCAATAAACAATAAAGGATCAAAGGGGGGTACCCATGTCCTTTCAAACCCGGCAAGAAAACGAGCTTGTCTATCACACCTCCAGCCTCCTGGAGGGCGGGGGCCTGATTCACGGCTTTTCCACCCGCCTGGGGGGCGTCAGCGAGGGGTTCCGCGCCTCGCTGAATCTCCGCTTCGGCGGGGAGGAGCCGGATAAGCGGGAGAAGGTTTTGGAAAACTATCACCGGCTCTGCGCGGCCCTGGGGGCGGAGGAGTCCGGGCTGGTGCTGTCCAAGCAGGTCCACCGGGACACCGTCCGCCATGTGACGTCCTCTGACAGGGGGAAGGGCCTGACACGGCCTGTGGACTATACCGCCGACGCCCTGGTGACCGACGAGCCGGGGGTCAGCCTGATGGTGTTCTCCGCCGACTGCATCATCCTGCTGCTGTGGGACCCGGTGAGCCGGTCCTTGGGCGCGGTCCACGCCGGCTGGCGGGGCACGGCGCTGGACCTTCCCGCAAAGACGGCGGGGGAGATGGGGCGGCTATTCGGCGCAAGGCCGGAAAATATCCGCGCGGCTGTCGGCCCGGGGATCGGCCCCTGCTGCTTTGAGACCCACGACGATGTGCCCGACGCCATGCGCGATGCCTTTGGAGTCGGGGCGGAGGCGTATATCGCCCCGCGAGGAGAGAAATGGACGGTGGACCTGAAGGCCGTCAACGCCTGGCGGCTGCGGGAGTGCGGGGTGCGGGGGGAGCACATTGACATCTGCGGGACCTGTACCGCCTGCTGCCCGGAGCTCTACTGGAGCCACCGGAAAACTGGGGACCGGCGGGGCGTCCAGGGCGCGCTCATCGGACTGCCCCGGGAGGACAGGGCGTGAAGCGGCTGCTGGCGCTGGCGGTCCTGCTGGCCCTGCTGTCCGGGTGCGCCCACACCCCGCCGGAGGTGCTGGAGCCGGACTGGGAGCCCCCTGTGCTGGAGGAGGGCCAGGAGACACCGGAGAAGGAGTCGGAGACGCCGGACTGGCCCGCCGTGTTCTCCCTGGCCTACCACCGGGGGCAGACCCTGGACCCGGTTCTTTGCGGGGACGGGGTCCAGGAGGACGTGGCCTCCCTGCTGTATGAGCCTCTGTTCCGCCTGGACGGGGGCTTCGAGCCGGAGCCGCTGCTGTGCGGGAGCTGGGAGAGCGATGAGACTTTCCGGGTTTGGACCCTGACCATGCGGGAGGACGCCTGCTTCAGCGACGGCACGGCGGTGACGGCGGCGGACGCCGCCGCGTCCATCCGGCGGGCCATGACCTCGGAGCGGTACGCCTACCGGCTGCGGAACGTGGCCTCGGCGGCGGCCAATCGCTCGGGGGAGCTGGTCATTACCCTGGCCGCGCCCAACAGCGGCTTCCTGTCCCTGCTGAATATCCCGGTGACCAAGAGCGGCTCGGAGCGCCAGGGACTCCCGGTGGGCTCCGGGCCCTACGTGTTCGCGGAGGAGGGGAGCTCGGCCTGGCTGGAGGCCAGCGGCGCCTGGTGGCAGGGGAAGGCTCTGCCGGCGGAGCGCATTGAGCTGGTCCACGCCAAGGACCGGGATACGGCGGCCTATCTCTTCACCTCCCACCAGACGGCTCTGCTGAGCGCGGACCCCTCCGGGTCCATGCCGGCCTCCGCCGGGCAGGCGGAAATCGTCAACGTGCCCACTACGTCCCTGCAGTTTATCGGGTTCAATACGGCCGCGGAGGAGGGAGTCTTTTCCCAGGCGGCGGCGCGGTCGGCCTTCAGCCTGGGCATCCAGCGGGATATGCTCTCGGAGACGTTCCTGTCCGGGCGGGCCTTGGCGGTACAGCTGCCCATCTCCCCGGTCTCGCCCCTCTATCCGGAGGAGCTGGAGACGGTGTACAGCCAGGAGGCTCTGACGGCGGCCATGCGCGCCGCCGGGCAGGATACCGGCGAGAAAAAGGAGCTGCGGATGCTGGTCAACGAGGAAAACAGCTTCCGGACGGCCAACGCGCAGTTTATCGCGGAGGGACTGAGCACGGCGGACTGGGAGATCACCGTGGTGGAGCTGCCCTGGGAGGAGTACCTGGCGACCCTGGAGCTGGGGGACTTTGACCTCTATTACGGCGAGGTCAAGCTGACGGCGGACTGGGACCTGCGGGAGCTCATCGGCACCGGAGGACTGCTGAACTACGGGGGGTACACCAACGAGGTCACCGACCAGCTGCTGGAGGAATTTTCCACGGCGGCGGACCGGGAGAGCGCCGCCTGGGCGCTGTTCGCGCATTTGCGGAATACGATGCCTATTGCGCCGGTTTGCTTCCGGTCCACGGCGGTGCTCACCTATCCCGGCGTGGTGGAGGGGCTGGCCCCCAGGGCGGGGGATACCTTTTTCGGCATTGAAAATTGGACCATCCACCTCAGTGGGGAGGAAAACGGCGTAGACATTCCGGAAAATCCGTGATAAAATCACGATATGGGGCTCAAAGGAGCTCCAGCATCAGGGAGACGGCCAGGCGGAAGCCCTCTTATCTGCTGGGATTGAGCGACGACCCGGAACCGCGAAAGTAGAGACGGCCGCCTATACCGCAGGGCCCGCCCCTGCATGGGCCTTGCGATCCCCTAAATGTGTCAATATTTTTTGAAAGAAGTGGATATACAATGACCAAAGTAACAATTATCTCCGGATTCCTTGGGGCGGGAAAGACCACCCTCATCAAAAAGCTCCTGGATGAGGCGCTGAAGGGTGAGAAAATCGTCCTCATCGAGAACGAATTCGGAGAAATCGGCATCGACGGAGGCTTCCTCAAGGATGCGGGCATCGAGATTTCCGAGATGAACTCCGGCTGCATCTGCTGCTCCCTGGTGGGGGACTTCGGCGAAGCGCTGAAGAAGGTGATGGAGCAGTTCCATCCCGACCGCATTCTCATCGAGCCCTCCGGCGTGGGCAAGCTCTCCGACGTGATCCGGGCTGTCCAGGACGTGGTGGCCCAGGTCCCCGATATGTCCCTCGCCAGCGCTGTCACCGTGGCCGACGCCACCAAATGCAAGGCCTACCTCAAGAATTTCGGCGAGTTCTACGCCAACCAGGTCCAGTACGCCGGGGCCATCATCCTCAGCCGCACCCAGAAGCTGGATGCCGGGAAGCTGGAGGCGGCTGCGGCGCTCCTGCGGGAGAAGAACGAAAAGGCTCCCATGGTCACCACCCCCTGGGATCAGCTCACCGGCGAGCAGCTCCTCTCCGCCATGGAGAGCGGCAACACCATGGCCGCCGACCTGCTGGCTGAGGCCGAGGAGGGAGAGGTCTGCCCCGTCTGCGGCGGGCACCACCATCATCACGAGCACGACCACGAGCATCATGAGCATGAGCACTGCTGCCACGACCATGACCACGATCATGAGCACCACCACGACCACGACTGCGGGTGCGATCATGAGCATCACCACGATCACGACTGCGGGTGCGGGCATGACCACCACGGCCACCACCATCATCACGGCCATGATGCCGACGAGGTCTTTGCCTCCTGGGGCGTGGAAACGCCCCGCACCTTCACGGCGGAGAAGCTGGAGGGCATCCTGGCAGAGCTGGACGGGGAGAAATACGGCATTGTCCTCCGGGCCAAGGGCATTGTTCCCGTTGGAGACGGCACCTGGCTCCACTTCGATTTCGTCCCCGGCGACCGGCAGGTCCGCCCCGGCGGCGCCGACTACACCGGCCGGCTGTGCGTCATCGGCAGCAAGCTGGACGAGGTGGGGCTCAAAGCGCTCTTCGAGGTGTAAGCCATGCCCAAGACCTATCCCGTCTACCTTATTGCCGGCTTCCTGGACAGCGGCAAGACGACCTTTATCAACGGCATCCTCTCCGACGGCTTTGCCATTGAGGACCGGACCCTCCTCCTGCGCTGCGAGGAGGGGGAGACGGAATACGACAAAAAGTATCTTCGCAATGTAACAATATTCTCCGCAGACGACCCGGAGGAGCTGACGCCCCAGCTCCTGGAGGCGGAGCGGAAGAAGTGCAGAGCGGAGCAGATCCTGGTAGAATACAACGGGATGTGGGACCTTCAGGACTTCTACGTCCGCTGTATGCCCCAGACCTGGGTGCTCTACCAGATTATCGCCACGGTGGAGGGGCCGTCCTTCCTCCTCTACTCCAAGAATATGGCCGCGCAGATGATGGATAAGCTCCGCAACGCAGATATGATTGTCATCAACCGCTGCAATCAGGCCCTGTGCGACGAGCTGCGGAGGAAAAACCTGCGCCTTATCAACCGCCGGGCGGACATCTTCCTGGAGCGGGAGAACGGCCAGGGGGAGAACTATATGGACGGCACCGTCTCCGCCTTCGACCTGGAGCAGGACGTGCTTGAAATCTCCGACGAGGACTATGGCCTCTGGTATGTGGAGATCATGGACAGCCCCCGGATGTACGAGGGCAAGACCGTGGTGTTCCGAGCCATGATGTGCAAGCCCCCCAAGTATGGCCGGTATTTCACCCCGGGCCGCTTCGCTATGGTCTGCTGTGCCGAGGACATGACCTTCCTGGCGGTGGCCTGCATCGGATACGACGTGAAAGACATCCCGGAGCGGACCTGGGTAGAGGTCCGGGCGGTGTGCCGGGTGGAGCACTGGGACCCCTACGAGGGGGACGGCCCGGTGCTCCATGTGGAGAGCGTCACCCCCTGCGGGAAGCCAAAGGACGAGATCGTCCAGATGTAAAACGCGCCTGTCAAAACAGCGGAAAGCGCTGTCCCGGAGGGATCTGGGACGGCGCTTTCCTTCGTTTTTGTGACCGTCCCCTTTGCCTCGGAGCCCCTCGGAAAATGGCGGCGGCTGGCAAACTTGCCGATGAAACCGTGAGGAATCAAGGCGGGAATTGGTGAAAATTTAAAAAACCTCTTGCAAAACCAAGAGGTTTGGTATATAATAACAAATTATATCTGAGGATCGGCAAATTTCAGAAAGGAAAGACGTGTCGCAAAGTGTGATATACTGAACCGACACCGGTACAAGGCTATGAACCGAACTTGGATCGAGCTGGACCGGGAGGCGCTGGCCCACAATATCCGGCAGTACCGAAACCACCTGCCCGCCGGCTGCGAGCTGATGGGCGTGGTGAAGGCCAACGCCTACGGCCACGGGGCGGTCCCCTTCGCCCGGGAGCTGGCGAAACTGGGGGTCCGGCGCTTTGCCGTGGCGGCCCTGGAGGAGGCGGCGGAGCTGCGGGAGGGCGGCATCGAGGGGGAGATTTTAATTTTGGGCTATACCCACCCGGACGGCTTCCCCCAGCTGCTGGAGCACGACATCTGCCAGACAGCCACCTGCCCCGCCCACGCCGCCCAGCTGGAGGCGTTCGCCAGGGAGCAGGGCAGGCCGGTGAAGGTACATATTGCGGTGGACTCCGGGATGCACCGCATCGGCTTCCTGCCGGAGGAGCTGGATGAGATCGAGCACTGCTGCCGGAGCGAATGGCTCGATGTGACCGGGATCTTTTCCCACCTGTGCGTGGCGGACGTGGAGGCCGAGGACGGGTTTACCCGACAGCAGATCGCGGTTTTTGCGGATATCGTGGATAAGCTCCAGGCCAGGGGCGTGTGCCCCGGGGAGGTACACCTCCTCAACAGCTACGGGGCAGTCAACTACCCCCAGCACGCCTACAGCTTCGCCCGTCTCGGCATTTTGATGTACGGCGTGCGCAGCGACGAGGCCGGCTGGATGAAAACGGACCTGGACCTGCGGCCGGTGATGACCCTCAAGGCCCGGATCACCTCCCTGCGGCGCATTGGGCCGGGGGAGACGGTGAGCTATGGCCGGACCTACCGGGCGGAGGAGCCCGTGACCATCGCCTCCGTCGCCATCGGGTATGCCGACGGGTTCCCGCGGGCCCTCAGCGGCGGGAAGCTCCGGGCCATCGTCCGGGGGCAGCACGTCCAGGGCGTGGGCCGGGTATGCATGGACCAGCTGATGCTGGATGTCACCGGCATCGAGGGCGTCCAGGTGGGAGACGAGGCCATCCTCATCGGGAAGCAGGGGGCGTGTGAAATCAATGCCCTGGAGCTGGCGGAGAACGCCGGCACCATCACCAACGACCTGCTGAGCACCCTGTCCACCCGTATCGAGGGGCGGTATTTTGTCTGATAAACAGTTTGTAAGGCCAGGTGAGATGGTTTTGCATAGAGCCATTACGAGAGAGGAGTGGGAGTATGGAGAACTGGGGTGCGGAGGGGTAACCTCCCTCCGCGTCGGGATCGGAAAGCGGTTAAACAGTCGTGTTTCGTGTAACTTTGCAACAGGGAGGTAATTTATGCTTAGTGGAATTTTTATGGATATGTTCGGCCGTCCGTCGCTGATTGCGGCGGATGATGTATGGGGGCTGCTGACGGTCCTGTGCATCTCTGTGGCGGCGGCCATCTGGCTGGAGCAGAGGTACAACTGGGCATCCAAGCTCTCCGGTGCGATTATCGCGCTGCTGTTCGCACTGGTGCTGTCCAATACGGCGATTCTGCCGATCAACAGCGAGCTCTATGACGAGATCATCTGGGGCTACGCGGTGCCTATCGGCATTCCCATGCTGCTGCTCCAGTGCAACCTGAAAAAGATCTGGCGGGAGGCCGGACAGATGCTGGCGATTTTCCTTATCGGTGCGGTGGGGACGGTAGCGGGTGCGCTGCTGGGCTTCTTCCTGCTGAAGGGCAGCATTCCAGAGCTGGCGGGTATCGCGGCCATGATGACCGGCTCCTATATCGGCGGCGGTGTGAACTTTACGGCAATGGCCGACCAGTTCACGGTCTCCCAGAGCATGATCGGCGCGACCACTGTGGCGGACAATCTGCTCATGGCCATCTACTTCTTCGTTCTGATCCTCTTTGCCGGGATGCGTTTCTTCCGCAGCCACTTCACCCATCCCCACATTGAAGAGGTGGAGCGCAACAGCGCCGCCCGGGACAGCGCCCAGACCCAGGCCGCGGCCTTCTGGGGGCGGAAGGAGATCTCCCTGAAGGATATTGCCATCAATCTGGCCTATGCCGCTTTGGTGGTGTGGGTCTCCCGTCTGGTGGGCGGCATCTTCGCTGCCATGATCCCCGATACCAACACTGTTACCCATGTACTGAACACCTTCTTGGGCAGTCAGTATGTGTGGATTACCACCTTCTCCATGCTGGTGGCGACCTTCGGTGAGAAGAAGGTGGAAAATCTGAAGGGCTCCCAAGAGATTGGTACCTATCTTATCTACCTGTTCCTGTTCGTCATCGGCGTCCCGGCCTCTATTGTGGAGATCATTACCGAGACCCCGCTGCTGTTCGTTTTTACAGCGATCATGGTCTTTGTGAACATGGTGTTCTGTTTTGTGGGCGGCAAGCTCATCCACGCCGACCTGGAGGATATTATCATCGCCTCCAACGCCAACATCGGCGGCCCCCCCACTGCCGCCGGCATGGCGATCTCCCAGGGCTGGTCCAAGCTGGTGGGGCCCGCCCTGCTCATGGGCGTGCTGGGCTATGTTATCGGCAATTACGCCGGTACGCTTGTCGGCGCGTTCCTGGGCGCATAGCACAAACCTGATCCTGACGCGAGGCACTGGCCGGCGCGCCTTCTGCAAGGCGCGCCGGTCTTTATAAAAAGAGAGGAGCGGTACAGTATGTATTTTGACGCCCATTCGGATATCTGGACCGATGTGACCATCCGCCGCCTCCAGGGGGAGCGGAACGTCCTGCGCAGCCACCACCTGGCGCGCCTGCGGAAGGGCGGCGTGGAGGGCAGCATCCTTGTCATCTGGGTGGACCACCCTGCTGAGATCGGCTACGCGGCCCGGACCGGGCAGATCAAGGCCGCCGTCCAGGCGGAGATCGAGGAGCTGACCGAGGAGGACGGCGTGCGCATCGTCCACACCTGCAGCGAGATTCAGCAGGCCCGGGCCGAGGGGAAGATGTATATCATCATCGGCATTGAGGGCATGGCCGCTATCGGCACGGATGTATCCAAGGTGGACGACTACTACGCCTTCGGCTGCCGCCACGGGATGCTGACCTGGAACGAGGCCAACGCCCTGGGCGCGGGGGCCAGCTCCGGCGTGAGTACGGGCCTGACGGACGCCGGGAAGCAGGTGGTCCGGCGGATGCAGGAGCTGGGGATGCTGGTGGACGTGTCCCACCTCAACGACGCCGGCTTCTGGGATATCGCCAGGATGACCACCCGGCCCTTTATCGCCTCCCACTCCAACTGCCGGGCCCTGTGCGACGTGCCCCGGAACCTGACCGACGACCAGCTGCGGGCCATCCGGGACGCGGAGGGCGTGGTGGGCCTGAACGCCTATAACGAGTTTGTGGACAAGCAGTACGATCATCAGACCGTAGAGGGCCTGGCCCGCCACGCCGCCCACATGATCGACGTTATGGGCATTGACCACGTTGGCTGCGGCTTCGACTTTTTCGAGTTTCTGGACGATGTGGGCGGCGAGCCTCCCACAGGTCCGGAGAAGTTCGCCCTGAAGGGGCTGAAGGACGCCAGCGATATCCCCAACCTCTTTGCCTGCTTTGAGAAGATGGGCATGAGCCGGGAGGAGATGGAGAAGCTGGCCTTCCGCAACTTCCATGAGGTCTATCGAAAGGCGGTCGGCTGACGGCCGCGCGCCCGGACAGGGTCCCGCCCCGGAGGAAGCTCCGGGGCGGGTTTTTGTCTATTTTGCACAAAAATCAGGGATCCGAATTTGGATTGACATTCCCGCCAAAATCAATTATCATATTAACAATAATTCATGGCATGAAATTAGAGTGAATACACTAGCAGTCCGCAGCCCCGACGGCGGGGCTGCCCTTCCGGGCAAGTCCGGAAGGGCAATGGCGAGTCGGCTCTTTCCCCGGGTGGAAGGCGGTGTGCGCCGCCTTTGCCATATAGCTGCAAACAGGAGAATAAAGGAGGTTTCCCAATGAGTAAGGAGAAAAAGACGAGGAGCAAACGGGCCCCAACCTTTGCGGAGGCGATCATCCCCATTATCGCCATGCTGCTGATTTTGACCATCGGCAAGGGCGTCATGGGCTACAACACGGAGCCGCTGCTGATTATGGTGGCCTGCGTGGCGGCCATCATCGCCTTCCGGGTAGGCTGCACCTGGGATGAGCTGATGGACGAGATCTGCCAGAAGATCGCCAAGGGGATGCCGGCCATCCTCATCCTCATCACCGTGGGCGCCATGGTGGGTACCTGGATGAGCTCCGGCACGACCCCCATGATGATTTACTACGGCGTGCAGATTGTCAATCCCCGGTTCCTGCTGGTGACGGCGTTCCTGATTACCGCCGTGGTCTCCGTGGTGACCGGCACGTCCTGGGGCTCTGTAGCCACCATGGGCGTGGCCCTCATGGGTATTGCCGGGGCGCTGGGCGTCTCCCTGCCGGCCACCGCCGGCGCGGTCATCGCCGGCAGCTACTTCGGCGACAAGATGTCCCCCCTGTCCGACACCACCAATCTGGCCCCCATGGCCGCGGGCAGCACCCTCTACGAGCACATCGGCCATATGTTTTATACCACCATCCCCGCCACCATCGTCTCCCTGATCGTCTATGCGGTGGTGGGCATGAACGCCGACGTCACCGCCAGCACCAACTCCGAGACCGTCACCACCCTGATGACCCAGCTGAGCGAGATGTACAGCTGGAACATTCTCATCATTCTGCCGGTGGTCCTGGTCCTGGCGGGCTCCCTGCTCCAGTGGCCCACCATCCCCGTCATGCTGGGGAGCTGCATCCTGGCCGGCATTGAGGGCATCTTTATCCAGGGTGTGAGCCTGAAGGACGTGCTCAACGCCACGGTCAACGGCTTCAGCGTCACCATGATCAACCGCCCCGGCTTTGACGCCGCCAATGCCGCCGAGAGCGTCACCAAGCTCCTCAACCGCGGCGGCATGATGAGCATTATGACCACGACGCTGCTGGTGCTGTGCGCCTTCTGCTTCGCCGGCATCATGAGCCGGGCCGGCTGCCTGGAGGTGGTCCTCAACAAGATCCTGTCCGTTGCCAAGAGCACCGGCTCCCTGATTCTGGCCACCGTGGTCTCCTGCATCACCATGGCCCTTTGCACCGGCAACTCCTACCTGTCCATCCTCATCCCCGGCGAGATGTTCAAGGACGCCTACCGGGAGCGGGGCCTGGCCGCCAAGAACCTGTCCCGGACCCTGGAGGACGCGGGCACCGTGTTCGTGCCCCTGGTTCCCTGGTCCGCCGCCGGCGCCTACATGGCAGCTACCACCGGCGTGGAGACGCTGGACTACCTGCCCTGGGCGGTGCTGTGCTACACCGGCTTCGTCTTTGCCATCATCTGGGGTTATACCGGCTTCGGTATTACCAAGCTGAGCGACGAGGAGAAGAAGAATGCCAGCGTGTCTGCTCATTAAGAACGCGGACCTCTACGACCCGGACCACCTGGGGAAGCGGGACCTGCTGCTGGTCAATGACCGGGTAGTTCTGGCAGAGGAGGAGATCCCGGAGAAGAGTCTGGGCATCCCGGCGGAGGTCATCGACGCCGCCGGGGCCCCGGCCATCCCCGGCTATGTGGACCAGCACGTCCACATCATCGGCGGCGGCGGGGAGGCCGGCCCCTACAGCCGCACGCCGGAGGTACAGCTGAGCGATATCGTCTCCGCCGGGGTGACCACCCTGGTGGGGGTCCTGGGTACCGACGGCACCAGCCGCCATCCGGAAAGCCTGCTGGCCAAGGCCAGGGGCCTGGACACCGAGGGCGTCACCGCCTACGTGCTCACGGGCTCCTACGAGCTGCCCATGCGGACCTTCACCGGTGATGCCCGCCGGGATATCATCCTCATCGACAAGGTGCTGGGTATCGGGGAGGTCGCCCTGTCGGACCATCGGTCCTCCCAGCCCACCCTTGACGAGCTCAAGCGGGTGCTGACCCAAGCCAGGGTAGGCGGGATGCTGGCGGGGAAAGCCGGTGTGGTTCAGTTCCACATGGGCGTGGGGAGGGCGGGACTGGAGAAGCTCTTCCAAATCCTGGAGGAGACGGAGATCCCGGCCCGGCACTTTATCCCTACTCATGTCAACCGGGCCGTGCCGCTCTTTAAGCAGGCGCAGGTCTTCGCCCGCCGGGGCGGGTATATCGACCTGACCAGCGGTATCCGGGCCTCCGATGGCTTCGAGGGCTGCGTTGAGCCCCGTCAGGCAATCCGGATCTGCCTGGAGGATGGGGTCCCCATGGACCGGGTAACCATGAGCTCTGACGGCAACGGCAGCATGAGCGTCCCCCTGCCCGACGGCGGGGCCCGGCTGCTGGTGACCCGGCTCAGCTCCCTTCACCAGGAGATCAAGGGGGCGGTGGAGCTGGGGGTGCCCCTGGAGACCGCCATCCGGGTCTGCGGGGAGAATCCAGCCCGGGCCAACGGCCTGTGGCCCCGGAAAGGAGCCCTCCGCCCCGGCAGCGATGGGGATCTGATCCTGCTGGATGGAGAGAAGAATGTGGATACCGTTATCGCCCGGGGCCGGGTCATGGTCCGTGGCGGACAGGTCCTGGTGAAGGGAACATTTGAGGAATGAGGTGCGGTACAATGATCAAACTGCTGAAAAACGCGGACGTCTACGCCCCGGAGCATCTGGGAAAAAAGGATGTTTTGATCGCCGGGGAGAAGATCTGCCGCATTGATGACAAGATTGAGGGATACGAGGGCCTGCCGGATGTGGAGACCTTCGACCTGGCGGGGAAAAAGCTGGTCCCCGGGTATATCGACCTCCACGTCCACATCACCGGCGGCGGCGGCGAGCAGGGCCCCGCCTCCCGGGTCCCGGAGTCCCAGCTGAGCGTGTTCACCACCAACGGCATCACCACCGTGGTGGGCCTGCTGGGTACAGACGGCATCACCCGCAGCGTGGAAAACCTGGTGGCCAAGGCCAAGGCCCTCAACGACGAGGGCATCACCGCCTACACCCTCACCAGCGCCTACGTCTATCCCCCCACCACCCTCACGGGGAGCGTGGAGAAGGATATCATGATGGTGGACCCCATCATCGGCGTGAAGGTGGCCGTCAGCGACCACCGCAGCTCCAACCCCACCGGGAAGGAGCTCATCCGCCTGGCCACCGCCGCCCGGAGGGCGGGGCTGCTGAGCAACACCCCCGGCCTGGTGACCATGCACATGGGCTCCGGGAAGGGCGGGCTGGAGCCGGTGTTCTACGCTCTGGACCATTCGGACCTGCCGGCCCGGAACCTGCTGCCCACCCACATGGGCCGGAGCAGGGAGCTTATTAACCAGGGCGTGGAGCTGGTGCGCCGAGGCGGGTATATGGATGTCACCGCCGGCTGCGACCCGGCGGAGGTGGAGGCCATGGCGGACATGATCGAGTATGCTCTGGGCAAGAAGGGGGTCACCACGGAGCATATGACCATCTCCAGCGACGGCTACGGCAGCCAGCCCCGGTTCAACGAGCTGGGCGAATGCGTGGGGCTGACCTACGCCTCCCCCAAGTCCCTCCACGAGACGGTAAAGTGCCTGGCCAGGCGGGGGCGGGACCTGACGGAGGTCCTGCGGCTGGTGACCGCCACGCCGGCGGATATCCTGGGGAAGGTTGGCGTCAAGGGCTGCGTGGCCCAGGGGGCCGACGCGGACCTGCTGGTCCTGGGAGAGAATCTGGCCATTGACGGCCTCTTTGCCCGGGGACGGACCGCCCTCTGGCAGGGAGAGGTCCTGATGAAGGGCAAATTTGAGTAAACACGCGGAGGAGCCGCCCCAGCCGGGGCGGCTCCTTCTTCAATTCGCAGGGCAGGCCTTATGCCCGGTTCATGCTGTCCACATACTCTGTCTGTTTCGCGCTCATCTCCACCCAGGCGGGGCGGAAGCCGCTTTTGATGGCGTTCCGGACGGACCTCAGGTTGCACCAGGCGGCGCAGTAGAAGGGAACCTTCCCCCGGTCCAGAATCTCCAGGGCCAGGCGGCTGGTGAGGGCGGCGGCGATCCCCTGCCGGCGGTAGCCCGGCAGAACGTCCACACCGATCTGCCACATCCCCTCGCAGTCGGCGGAGCAGGCGGCAAAGCCGACCAGCGTCTCCCCGTCGTAGGCGCCCAGCCCCAGCACATCCAGCTCCTTGCGCCTCTCGCACAGGGCGTTGCTCCACTCCGCCCTGTACAGGGGAGCAAAATCCCGCTGATGCAGCACCCGCACGGGATAGGGGCAGTCCAGCGGCTCCAGGCAGGAGAGGTCCGGCAGGAAGTACTCCGCCATGAAGCAGAGCCGCAGCCCCTCCGCCTCCAGGGCGTCGTTCAGAACGTGCATATTGGGCGTCTCGAAGCAGTGCTCCGCCGGGAAGCGGCTGATATAGCCGGAGACAATGTCCCGGCACCTGTCCTCAACAGCGGCGACGATGTTGTTCCCGTAGGAGATCAGGTGGCATGGAATGGGCAGCTCCAGGTACTTCCGGGCCTCCGGGCTGGGCCGGGAGGCGACAATGACATTCCCGGCGCGGAGGAAATCCTCCGGGGCGCAGCCGGCGTCCATGGCCGACTGCGCCAGGGCAGCGGCCAGAATCTGCTCATTTGTAAAGGCTGTTTTCATCTTATATCCTCCTCGTTCAGCCATCATCCTACAGCGCATTCTATCCCACAGTCCCCCTTCCGTCAAGGCCGAAACGCCCGCCAATATCCCAAATCTCAGACGGACACAGAGAAAGCGGCCCCGGGAGCCCCAAATTTTTTTCCATGTCCCTCTTGACAAAACAGTTAGTTTATGCTAACCTATGCCTGTAAGTTAGCCGGTGATAACTCAGCGGCGCAGACAGAGAAAAGCATAAGGAGGCGGCAGTGTGATGCCCCTGACAATGGCAGAGCCCGGCGTCAACAATTTCATCAAGCGGGTAGGCGGCCGGCCGGAAACCCGGCAGTTTCTGGAGAGCCTGGGCTTTATCCCCGGAGGCCGGGTCTCTGTGATCTCCAAAATCGGCGGAAACCTGATCGTGGAGGTCAAGGGCGCCCGGGTGGCGGTGAACCGCGACATGGCCGCGAAAATCCTGATTTGAAAATCCGGCCGCGGAGGCGGCCTGAGTATGCGGAAAGGAGGGGAAGAGATGCAGACCTTGAAGACGGCGAAAATCGGCTCCACCGTCCAGGTGGTGAAGCTCCATGGGGAGGGCGCGGTGAAGCGCCGGATTATGGACATGGGTATCACCAAGGGTGTGGAGGTCTACATTCGCAAGGTAGCGCCTCTGGGGGACCCGGTGGAGGTTACTGTCCGGGGCTATGAACTGAGCCTGCGGAAGGCGGACGCCGATATGATCGAGGTGCGGTAAAAGACCGGCATCCCTTGCTGGGGCGGACAGGAGCCGCCCTGATAACGGTCCTCTAGTTAGCAGAGGCTAATTCCTATCAGGAAGGAGAGATTTTATGAGCATCAAAATCGCCCTTGCCGGCAACCCCAACACCGGCAAGACGACGCTTTTCAACGCCCTGACAGGCACCAATCAATATGTTGGCAACTGGCCCGGCGTGACGGTAGAAAAAAAGGAGGGCGTGCTGAAGGGGCATAAGGATGTGTCCGTCATGGACCTGCCCGGCATCTACTCCCTGTCCCCCTACACCCTGGAGGAGGTGGTGGCCCGGAACTACCTGGTCCAGGAGCGGCCCGACGCCATCCTGAATATCATCGACGGCACCAATCTGGAGCGAAACCTCTATCTGACCACCCAGCTGATGGAGCTGGGCATCCCCGTGGTGGTGGCCGTGAATATGATGGATGTCCTCCGGAAAAACGGGGATAAGCTGGACACCAAAAAGCTGTCGGAAACCCTGGGCTGCGGCGTGGTGGAGATCTCCGCCATCAAGGGCGACGGCGTCATGCAAGCCGCCGAGCAGGCCATCCGGGCCGCCGGCGACCGGGCCTCGGCCCCGCCCCACCGGTTCTCCGGCACCGTGGAGCACGCTCTGGCCCACATCGAGGAGCTGACCCTACATAACCTCCCGGAGGCCCAGCAGCGCTGGTACGCCATCAAGCTCTTCGAGCGGGACGAGAAGGTCCGGGAGCAGCTGAGCCTGCGCCAGGAGGTCATCAGCCACATCGAGGGCGACATCAAGGCCTGCGAGGACGAGCTGGACGACGACGCCGAGAGCATCATCACCGCCGAGCGCTACGACTGGATCGGCTCCATCATCGGCGCGTGCTTCAAGCGAAAGAGTCAGGGCAAGCTGACCGTCTCCGACAGGATCGACCAGATCGTCACCAACCGTATCCTGGCCCTGCCCATCTTCGTGGTGGTCATGGCCCTGGTGTACGCTATCTCCATGGGCGGCTTCGCCATTGAGATCTCCGAGGACGCTTCCATCCCCATCTCCATCGGCACCGCCGCCACCGACTGGGCCAACGACGTGCTCTTCGGCGAGTGGGTCCCCGGCCTCTTTGACGCCATCCTCACCGGTGTAGGCGTGGCGGAGGGCAGCTGGCTCTACGGCCTTATCCAAGACGGCATTGTCGCCGGCGTAGGCGCGGTCCTGGGCTTCGTTCCCCAGATGCTTGTGCTTTTCCTCTTGCTGTGCATCCTGGAGGACGTGGGTTACATGGCCCGCATTGCCTTCATCATGGACCGGATCTTCCGCCGCTTCGGCCTCTCCGGCAAGAGCTTCATCCCCATGCTGGTGGCCACCGGCTGCGGCGTCCCGGGCATCATGGCCTCCCGGACCATCGAGCAGGACCGCGACCGCAAAATGACCATTATGACCACGGGCTTCATGCCCTGCGGCGCGAAATTGCCTATTATCGGCCTGTTCGCCGGAGCGCTCTTCGGCGGGGCCTGGTGGGTCGCTACCAGCGCCTACTTCATCGGCGTGGCGGCGGTCATCGTCTCCGGCATCATGCTCAAGAAGTTCAAGATGTTCGCCGGTGATCCCGCGCCCTTTGTTATGGAGCTGCCCGCCTACCACGTCCCCAACCCCGGCAACGTGCTCCGGGGCACCTGGGAGCGGGGCTGGAGCTTCATCAAGCGGGCCGGCACCGTTATCCTGCTGAGCTCTATCGTGCTGTGGTTCCTCCAGGGCTTCGGCTTCACGGCGGAGGGCTTCGGTATGGTGGAGGACAACAACGACTCCATCCTTGCCGCCATCGGCAACACGGTCGCCTGGATCTTCTATCCCCTGGGCTGGAAGGGCGACATGGCCTGGAAGGCCACCGTTGCCAGCGTCACCGGCCTCATCGCCAAGGAGAACGTGGTGGACACCTTCGGCGTGCTCTACCACTACGCCGGGGACGCGGACCTCATCGAGGACAGCTCTCCCATTCAGGCCCTGGTCGCCGCTGACTTCACCGCTATCACCGCCTATAGCTTTATGATCTTCAATCTCCTCTGCGCCCCCTGCTTCGCTGCCATGGGCGCCATCAAGCGGGAAATGAACAGCGCCAAATGGACCCTGGGCGCTATTGGCTATATGTGCGGCTTTGCCTACGTCATCGCCATGATTGTCTATCAAATCGGCGGCCTCATTACCGGCGAGGCTCCCTTCGGAATCTTCACCGTTATCGCTGCCGTTCTGCTGGTATGCCTGCTGTACCTGCTGTTCCGGCCTTACAGGGAGAGCAGCGGCTCCGTCCGGCTGAGCGCCCGCTCCGCCGCGAACGTATAACGATCAGGAAGGAGGCCCCCTATGCTCGCCTATATCGTTTCCCACATGGGGTATATTGTGGTGACATTGGTTCTGATCCTCATTGTGGCCGCTGTGATTTTCCGGATGGTCAGAGACAAGAGATCCGGCAAGGGCGGCTGCGGGTGCGGCTGCAGCGGCTGCGCCAACGCCCCCTATTGCCACCCTAAAGTTCCGTAATTCCCTTGAAAGATAGTGTTTTACTCTCTTTTGGTAGCCTTTCGCTTCTCCTGCGAATTTTGTGCTATATGAATTGTTCCCGGCAGAGCCCCCGGACGGATGTCCGGGGGCTCTGTCGTGTTCTCCCGCTTCACGGGGAAACGGGGGTTTTTTGTGCGGCTGGTTGTTGACATAATGATGTGGATAACTTTGTGGATAATGTGCAAAACCCGTGTCCGGCAATCGTTTCGCCGGGTTTCTCCCCGATTATGCCGGAGGAGGGGATTTTTACTTTTTTCGGAGTTGTCCTGGTTTTTGTCAAAACAGGCGGGATGGATCTGTCTTTTGAAGTCCCCTCCCCTTCAACTGCGGACTCAGCCATTGAACACAAACCGGTCCAGCCGCTCAAAGGCCTCCTCCAGCCGGCTCTTGGGCAGGGCCAGGTTCAGGCGGATATGGGTAGGGCCCTCAAAGTCCCGGCCGTCCTGCCAGAGCACGCCCGCCTCCGCTCCGGCCCGGAGCAGCTCGTCCAGGCTCTTCCCGTGGTCCTCCAGCCACCCGGCGCAGTCCAGGAACAGCATATAGGTCCCCTGGGGCCGGGAGGTCTCCACACCCTTGAAGCGCGCCTCGATATAGCCGCAGGCCCAGCGGACATTCTCCGACAAAACCTCCCGCAGCTCCGCCAGCCACGCCGCGCCCTCCGGGCTGTAAGCGCCCACCAGGGCGTGCATGGACAGCACGTTCATGCTGTTGAAGCCGCTGAGGCTGGCCTCCTTGGCCACCCGCTCCCGGAGCCAGCGGTCGTAGATGATGGAATAGCTCCCCACCAGCCCCGCCAGGTTGAAGGTCTTGGAGGGCGCGTAAAATGCGGCGGTGTGCTGCCGGGCGTAGGAGGAGACGGACTGGGTGGGGGTGTGCTTATGGCCGTCCAGCAGCAGGTCCGACCAGATCTCGTCAGAGATGACCCACACGTCGTATTTTTCAAAGAGGGCCATAGCCTCCTCCAGCTCCCACCGCTCCCAGACGCGGCCCGTGGGGTTGTGGGGGGAGCTGAGAATGGCGGTGTGGATTTTCTTTTCCGCAATGCGCCGCTCCATGTCCGCCAGGTCCATCCGCCATACGCCCCGCTCATCCCGGCGGAGGGGGCTGTGGACCATATTGTAGCCGTTGTTCTCCAAAACCTCGGTAAAGCCGATGTAGGTGGGGGAGTGGAGGAGCACATTGTCCCCCCGGGAGCAGAGGACATTCATGGCGCTGATGACGCCGCCCAGGACGCCGTTGGCGTAGCCCAGGTGCTCCCGGGTCAGGCCCTCCGCCCCGTTGCGCTCCCGCTGCCAGGAGAGGATGGCGCTGTAATAGTCCTCAGAGGGGGCGAAGTAGCCGAAGGTGGGGTGCTCCGTCCGGCGGATGACGGCCTCCTGGATGGAGGGCGGCACGGCGAAGCTCATGTCCGCCACCCACATGGGGATGCGGGAGAAGCCCTCCCGGACGGTCACGTTGGGGAGGGGGATGTGCTCTGCGGCGATGGCGTCCTGGCGCTGGAGGATGGTGGTAAAGTCGTATTTCATAAGACGGCTTCCTTTCTGATGAAAGAGTTTTTTCGGCGTTTTCCCCATTCTACAACACCGCGCCGCAGATTGCAAGGGGATGGGAATGCGCCGACAGATTCGCCCTCTCGCCCCCCAAGCCGTTTCCCCGTTGTGCGCCGGAGCCCTGCAAAACG
>JAAWHO010000010.1 GCA_022795905.1 Oscillospiraceae bacterium | reverse complement strand
TCCTGAATGACAAGCGCCTCCGGCTTCCGCCGGAACCACTTCAATATCGACATACTCTCTCCTCCAAAGCGGCGTATCCCTACTCGACCGGCAGCGTAATTGTAACCACGCACCCGCCGCCGGGGGCGTTGGCGATATCAAATTCCCCCTCGTGCATTTTGATAATCTCCTCGCACACCGCCAGGCCGATGCCGCTGCCCCTGGCCTTGGAGGAGCCCTTGTAGAACTTCTGCTTGACAAAGGGCAGCTCCGCCTCCGGGATGCCGGGGCCGTAGTCCCGGACGGAGATTACCAGACCCCCCGCGCCCCCCGTCACCGCCGCGTCGATACGCTTCCCCGCGCCGCCGTGCTTGGCCGCGTTGTCCAGCACGTTGCTGAACACCTGCTTGAGCCGCTCCGGGTCCGCCGGGATGGGGGGGAAGACCTCCTCCCCTCCGTCGTAGCTCAGCTCGATATTCTCCTGGCGGAAGAGCTCCATATAGGTGTAGATGGTGTCCTCGAATTCCGCCTGGACGTCCACCGGCTCGATGCGCAGGGTGAAGCGCCCGTCCTCCATCTTGGAGAAGTCCAGCAGCTCCTCCACCATATTTGTCAGCCGCCGGGCCTCCTTGAGGATGATGTCCACCCCCCGCCGCTGCTGCTCCGGCTCCGTGTCCTCCGCCAAAAGCGTCTCCCCCCAGCCGTTGATGGCCGTCAGGGGCGTGCGCAGCTCGTGGGACACCGAGGAGATGAACTCGCTCTTTATTTTCTCGCTCTCGCTGATCTGGCTGGACATATTGTTGATGGCGTCAATGAGCTGGCCAATCTCGTCCCGGTAGTGGTTCTCCATCTGGGTGCCGTAGCTGCCGCCGGCGATGCGTTTGGCGACCTCCGTCACCTCCGCCACCGGCTCCACCACGTTGTTGATGAAAATCATGCTGGAGATATAGACCATGGACAGGCAGACCACCAGCAGGGCCGCGGCGGCGGCGGTGTTAATCAGAATCCGCTGCTGGACGGCGGACATGGAGGTCACAAAGCGCATAGCGCCCTCCACCCGGCCGTTTAAGGTCAGCGGCGCGCACATGGCCATGATATGCTCCCCGGTGAGGGGGTCCGTACCCCGGTAGGGGGTGACCTCGCCGGTCTGGAGGGCTCCGGTGATATCGCTGGTGCCGGGCGAGAGGCCGGAGGTGAGGCCGTAGGAGCTGATGACGATCTTGCCGCTGCTGCCGATGAACTGGAGCTCCAGGTGGTCCTTCTCGTTAAACTCCTCCGTATAGGCGGAGGCGGACTGGTAGAACTCCCCGTAGCTGTTCATGGTGTAGTCGGCGAAGAAGGTAGCGGCGTGGGTGGCCCGGATGCGCAGACCGTCCTGCATCATATTATAGTAGTAGTTGGCGGTGCCGGCGCAGAAGACGCCGGTGACCAGGACGGCCACGGCTACGATCGGGCCTAGAGAGTTGATGAGCCAGCGCTTCCGCAGGCCGGTGATCTCCATCTTTTTCGGTTTCAATGTCCGGCCTCCTTACCGCCGCCGGTCCGTGCGGCCCACCAGATAGTCAATCGAGACGTCAAAAAAGTCCGCCAGGGCAATGAGCCCGTCAATGTTGGGCTCCGAACGGCCTTTTTCATAGGTGTAGATGGAATATTTTTTGACGCCAAGGATTTCCCCAAGATCCTCCTGGGTATAATTTCCTGCCGTTCGCAACTCACGTATTCTCTCAGCAAATTTTGACATAATATTCTCCAAGGGCCTTGACAATTTGGTAGACAAATTATATACTACACTGGTAGATAAAAAAACTACCAGGAGGATTTTTCAATGGGTATTATAGAGGAACTGTATCACGCTCTCTGCCGCGCGGACACGAGCACCGCCCACATAAGCGATGAGCTGTGGGAAAAAGCCTCCGCCCAGGCCGGAGAGGAGGCCATCGCCGAGCTGCGGCGGCTATCCAGGGAGCAGCTTTTGGACGCGGAGCTGCAAGGCTTCCGCAGCGGCCTCCTTCTGGGGATCAACATGATGTCGGAATTGTTGTGAATCCCCCCGCCATGCCTGAGGGCTCGGCACTGCCCTTGAGAGAATCCCCCCGCCACTGGGCTTCGCCCAGCGGCCCTCCCCCCTTTAACAAGGGGGGCGAGAGGGCGAAGCATCCCAAGGACTGCTCTGCATTCATGGCTCTTCCCCGTCAAATGAAGCATTCCAAAACCTCCGCCAATCCCCTTGCCCCCCTTGTTAAAGGGGGGAGGGCCACGCCTGCGGCGTGGCGGGGGGATTCGTCGCAGGGAAACACCATATAAGCCAGCGCCGGCAAAAAAGCGTATCGCAGGGAAACACCATATAAGTCAGCACCGGCAAAAAGCGCGTCGCAGGGAAGCATACAAGTCAGCACCCCCAAACAGCACCCAGATCCCCCATAGAAATCCCCGTCAGAACCCCCACTTATACCCGTATCCCCAGACGGTGTTGATAAAGGTGGGATTCTGGGCGTTGTCCTCGATCTTCAGCCGCAGCCGCCGGATGTTCACATCCACGATCTTCAGCTCTCCAAAGTAGTCCCTTCCCCAGACCATGTCCAAAATCTCTTCCCGGGACAGCGCCTTCCCCGGGTTCTCCATAAACATTTTCATAATGGAATACTCCACCTGGGTCAGCTTCACCCGCTGGCCGTTCTTCTCCAGGGTCCGGTTCCGGGTGTTGAGCAAAAAGGGCTCCTGATAGATCTCCCCCGCCTGCTCCGCCACCGCGCCCCCCGCCCGGCGGAACAGAGCGTCCACCCGGGCCGTCAGCTCCGCGGGAGAAAAGGGCTTGGTGACATAGTCGTCCGCCCCGGTCATCAGCCCCGTCACCTTGTCCATCTCCTGGCTCCGGGCGGTGAGCATGATGATTCCGATTCTGGTATTGGTGGCCCGCACCCGGCGGCAGACCTCAAAGCCGTCGATCCCCGGCAGCATGATATCAAAGAGGGCCACCCGGATATCCGGATTCTCCTTTAATTTCTCCAGAGCCTCCTCGCCGGTCTCGGCCTCAATGACCTCATACCCGGCCCTGGTGAGGTTGATAACAATAAATCCGCGGATGCTGGACTCGTCCTCCAGCACCAAAACCTTTTTCGCCATACTCTCTTTCTCCTTAATTCTCCCCCGTGGTCCACTGGGCGGAAATGACGTTGAACCGGTCCCGCAGGCTGTCCTGGTCCTCATACCACCGCCACTCGCTGTACGCCTCCGTCAGCGCCAGGGTGTAGATGCTCCCCGCCTGGCGGCGGAGCATCACCCGCCCGCCCCGGGACGCCTGGACCTCCCGGTCCGTCCCAGTGAGGGCGCAGATGGTCAGCAGCTCCTTGTCCGGCTGTCCGCCGGAAACACTGTAAAATATCGTGGAATGCTCGGCGGCGCTGGCGTTGGCCTGCCGCACGGTGAAATGGGTGTCCCATTCCTCCGGGATAAGCAGGTACCAGCTGTCCGCCTGGTTGTGGTAGGTGATGATCTCCCGGGCCGGGGAGCCGTCGGCGTTGTAGGAGCGCCAGTAGATTTTCCAGTAGGGCTCCTCCTCCGTCGTCCCCGGCAGCTGGGCCGGCATGGGCACGTCCATCGCCCCGTCGCCGTCCACGTCGGTGGGCTGGAGGTTCAGGTGGCGGAAGATCTCCGTGGAAACGCCGGTGGAGCCGCTGCGGACGATGTTGGTCAGCTCCCCCTGCTGATCGGTGAGGATGTCGGTGACGGTTCGGGCGGTTTCCTCCGCCCCGGTGACCACGCCGGTGAGGAACATAGCCGCCCCGCCGCCGGCCAGGGCGCCGGTCTGCATCCACTGGAGCTCCGCCACGGTCATGGAGAGCTTGGCGGTGGAGCGGAGCTGGAGGCTCTGGCCCTCGGCGTCCCAGTCGTAGTAGTCGGCGGCGCTTCCGCCGGTTTCCGAGCCGTCACTGCGGACCACCACCAGCTCCAGGAAGCCGTCGTCGTCCAGGTCCGCCGTCTCGCAGCGGGTGTAGGCGGTGGAAACCAGGGGAGCGGCGAGATCCCGCAGGGAATAGAGCTCCAGGGCCTGCACCTCGGCGCTGACCCGCCAGCTGACCAGGATCTCCTTCACTCCGTCGCCGTCCATGTCCACATAGCGGATGCTCTGGATGGAGGTGCCGCTGCCCTCGATGATGCTCGTCTGCTGGTAGGCCTCGTCAGAGGCGCGGAAGATGTAGATTTTTAAGGGCTTCTCTTCGCTGTTGCTGCGGAAGAAGGCCACCGCCTCCTCCTCGCCGTCGCCGTCCAGGTCCACCAGCTGCACGGACTGGAGGTTATTGCCGGCGGTAGGGGCGGCGTACTCGGCGCCCCCGGCCAGGATGGCAGCAATCTGCTCGCTGAGGGTCTGGTACTCCTCCGGCAGCTTGGGCAGTACATAGAGCTCCTCCACGCTGTAGGAGAGCATACAGCCCGTCAGCAGCAGGGAGATCAGGCCGCCCAGTAGCGCCAGGCGGAGATATTTGCGCAGGCCCACGGCGCCGCCTCCTCTCTCCGTGCCCCCGGGAAACGCGCGGGGGCGATTTTCTCTCCCCTTAATCTATCACAAATCCGGTCCCTTGGGTAGCCCTCTTTTTCGTTTTCCAAAAGATTTTACGAGTCGAGTGGAAATTTTACAGCGCCTGCGGGAAATTTGTTCTTGCATTCCCGGTGTGAATGGGGTATAATGATTTGCACTGAATGGGCTTTAGGCCCTTTGCACCCTTTATGCCGGTGTGATGGAATTGGTAGACGTAGTGGACTCAAAATCCACCGCTGGCGACAGCGTACCGGTTCGAGTCCGGTCACCGGCACCAGAAATCAAAGATGGTATGGATGTCGCAGGCTGAATACCTGCGACATCCGCTTTTTTTGAATTTTTCCAGTCAGAAAACAGAAAATCTGAGGGTATTCGCTGCCAATTCGATTCGCTCTTTGTTTATTTGTTTTTGGGCATATAAACTATAAGATTTGTGACATAATCTTAAATATCATTGACAAGAAGTCATATTTGCAATATAATTTATATTGGATGTTTTTATCCGATCTGAAGGAATCAACCATGTTTGCCAATGAAAGAGGAGGATCTCTATTCCATGAAAAAACCATTACGCCTGTTTTCCCTTTTATTAGCGGTCTGTATTGCCGCCGCTTCATTTCCCCAAACGGGATTTGCCGGGGCGGGAAATATCCATAATGTCTCAGGAGGGGAAGACATATCCAAGCTTTTCGCAGAGAATACTGTGGAGGACGGCGATACAATCCAGATTACAGGCAGTGCCGTAGTGAAAGCACCGGGAGCAACCGGCTCAGCGCCGTCAGACGACAGGCCATGGGTTATTGATAAAAATGTCACAATCACGGGCGGGACCCTCATCGTTTGGGTCGGCGGCATTGTTTTGGATGCTGATGTGACCTTCCAGAATATCAGTCTCTCCTTTTCGTCAAATGTTCGCAATGCCATTGTTGCAAACGGGCACACGCTGACGCTGGAGAATGTAACCTGTGGGAATTCTTCGTTTAATCTTTTCTGCGGCGGGCTGATTAACAGCAACAACGAAAATTTCACCGTCCCTGCTCCCGGGGGAACTGGAACCATCCATATCAGCGGGAAGACCTCGCTCCAGAACAAAGACACCTATGGCTCCGGGAATATTTACGCGGGCAATCTCTGCATGGGCGGTATGAACGCAAGCGCCAACGGCCCGGACAACAATGGTCCCGTGAATACATTTTCCGGTGATTCTGTCATCATCATTGAAGACTGTCAGGACGTGGGGAGCGTCTACGCCTGCGGCGCGCAGCAGCGGATCCCCGTAGGCCAGAAGAGCGGTAAGGTGACGCTGCCGAACGCGGCGGACTACACCGTTTCCGGCTCCGTCACCGTCAGCGGCAAGGTCCCCAATGTGTCGGGCGCAGGCTCACAGGCGACAAATGTGGTCTATAGGGGCGATGGCAACCTGGCCTCCAGGGTGTTTTCCGATATCTCCAGCCTGTCGGTGGAGTCGGGAAATCTGGAGCTGACCAATGGGAGCAGCTTCCGGGACGGCAATACCGTTTCCGTGGCCTCCAGCGCAAAGCTGAATCTCAAAAATCTTGCGGGGAGCACACTTGAAATCGGCGATTTCAACGGCGGCGGCTTCCTGATCCTGGCCAAACAGCAGACCCTGCCGATCACCGGTACGGTGACAGGGACTACCGCGGTAGCTATTGGCGACGTAAACTACGACAACACGCAGTCCTCTGTCATTCCGGAGGCGGGCCGCACTTACATCCAAGCGCCGGATTCTCAAGACGGCGCATTCCAGCTTCTCCCCTACGCCACTCAGCCCGATATGACGCTGGTCCGCGACAACAACGGGAACTGGACTGCGTCCAACGGCTCCTCGGACGGCGACAAAATAAAGGATTTCAGCTTTGACGATACGGAAATTTCTGTGGAGACGGGAGGCAGCGCGGAGTTTCCGCTTACAGTTGAAGCCTCGGCTCAAGTTTATTTGGACTTCATCCCATTGAACATATATGTAAATGACAAACCTTGCCGCCGGACTTCTTATGAGCAAGATGGAGACACCTACTATACCTATACGTCAAGCTTTGGTGAATTCACGATGGAGGTCAGCGCAAACAGCCTTTCCGTCAGCGTCGATTCTCTGTGTTCGCCTGGCGCATATACGATCCGGATCAGCATCCCCAAAGAGTATACTGCGAGCGGGACGGCTCTTTTTAAAGATGCCGTCTTGAACGTCACAGGCAGCACGACGCCCGGCCAGCCCATTTCAATCCCCGTCCCCCAGGCGAAAACCGGCCTGACCTGGACGGGAGCGGAGCAGACCGGCGTAGATGAGGGCGCCGGCTACACCCTCACAGGACACAAGGCGTCCGACGCGGGAAGCTACACCGCCGCCGCCGTCCTGCTTGACGGCTATCAATGGACCGACGGCACGCGGGAAAACAAGGCTGTCTCCTGGAGCATCGCCAAGTCGATGACGCCTCCCGCCGCCCCCGGCGGGCTTGCCGGTATCGCTCCCACCTCTGCCGATGGCGCGGACGGAAAAATCACCGGCACGAGCGTGGAAATGGAGTATTCCGGCAGCGGCGATTTTTCCGCCCCCAAAAACTGCGGCGCGGGGGAGACTGCCGGACTCGTCTCCGGGACCTACTATGTGCGCGTGAAGGATACCCCCAACCATACGGCCGGAGCTGCGGCCCAGGTCACCGTCCCGGCCTATGGCACGCCGTATGTGACAGAAATTTCCATCGAAACACCTGCGGACAAACTCAAATACCAGGTGGGCGACGCCCTGGACGTGTCGGGCCTGACCATCAGGGCTGTTTACTCCGACGGAGCCTCCCAGACGGTACCTGTCACGGCCGACATGGTCAGCGGCTTTGACTCCGGCCGGGCTGCGGAAAGCCAGGTCCTGACCATCCGCTATGCGGGACAGACGGTCAGCTATGAGATCCAGATTGCCGAGCCGGCTCCCCCGCAGCCGGGCCATCGGCACAGCTGGAGCACGGACTGGACCACCGATAAAGAGCACCATTGGCACAGCTGTACTGCGGCGGGCTGTCCCACTCAGGAGGACAGCCAAAAGAACGGCTATGCCGCCCACACTGCCGGGGACTGGGTCGTTGACCGGCCGGCCGGCACGTCCCACAGCGGGAGCAGGTACAAGGCCTGTACCGTCTGCGGCTATGAGATGGTGCGGGAGACCATCCCGGCCATCGGCGGCGGCTCCTCCGGCGGCAACTCCGGCGGAAGCTCCTCCGGCGGCAGCTCCTCCGGCGGCAATTCCTCCGGCGGCAGCTCCTCTGGCTCGACCACGGGAAAGAACCCCGGCGGCGGCGCCACAACGACCGACAAAACCACCGGAACCGTGGCAGAGGTCACAAAAAATCCTGACGGGAGCACCGTCACCGTGGAGACCCGGAAGGACGGCGTTGTGATTACCACCGAAGAGGCGGCGGACGGCTCCACGGTCAAGACCACGGCAAACCCGGACGGCTCCAGCCAGATCACCGTCAGGCGCTCCGACGGCACGACTGCCTCCGTGTCTACGGATGTCAAGGGCGCAACAACGGCCCAGGTCAGCTTGTCGGGAGAGGCGGTGAGCGCGGCCTGCAGGGGCAATGGGGCGGTATCCCTGCCCATTCCCGCCGTCAGCGCCTCCTCCAAGGTGGACATCACCCTTCCCGGCGGCTCGGGGGCGGTGCGGCTGGAGATCCCGGTCAAGGACATCGCGCCCGGCGTTGTGGCCGTCATCGTAGGGCCGGACGGCTCGGAAACCGTGGTAAAGAAGTCCTCTATAACGGGAGACGGCGTCGCTTTGACCCTGGACAGCAGCGCCGCTGTGAAGATCGTGGATAACAGCGCGGCCTTTTCCGACGTGCCCGCCGGAAGCTGGGAGAAAAACGCGGTGGACTTCGTCTCCGCCAGGGGCATCTTCAGCGGCACCGGCGGCAGGGCGTTTTCCCCGGACGGCACGATGACCCGGGGAATGCTGGCCGTGGTGCTCCACAATCTGGAGGGCAGCCCGGCCCGCGGGCATGGCAGTTACTTCACAGACGTGGGGGAGACCTGGTACACCGACGCCGTCCAGTGGGCTGCGGACCAGGGGATTATCAGCGGCTATGACAACGGGCGGTACGGCCCCAATGACAATATTACCAGAGAACAGCTTGCCGTTATGCTGTGGCGGTACGCCGGAAGTCCGGCGGCAGCGGATAAGGAGCTGCGCTTTGCCGACGCGGACAGAGCCGGAGCCTACGCGCGGGAGGCCCTGTGCTGGGCCAGGGAGAGCGGCATCATCAACGGCGACGGAAACGGGCTGCTGGATCCCCGGGGAACGGCGACCCGGGCGCAGACGGCCCAAATGATGATGAATTTTATTCAGGCACAGTTGTAAATGCAAAGAGCGGCGGGATATTTCGGCAAAAATGGACCATATCCTGCAAAATGGCCTCTCGCGGCTGCGAGAGGCCATTGCCTTTGCTTTCTCCCCAGGCTCCGTCACGTTCCTGGATTTCTCAATCAGGGCAAGTACATTCTCCTCCGTGACAGGCATCCCGTTTGTGAGGACTGCGGCGGGGGATGCTTGGGAACCCTGCGCATCGCCGGGAGTCTCAGATGTTTCCGCGCTGCCGCCGCCGCACCCTGGGCAAAACGCTCCAGGCCAGCAGCCCTCCGCACAGGGCGGTGACAAACTGGGGCCAGGAGAACATAATGGACAGCATGGCCGCCTGCTTCTCCGGCAGGCCGGCGATTGACAGCACCAGCGGTGCCGTCAGCCAAAGGAACCCGCACTTGAGCGCCGCCCCGGCAATCACGCCGGAGATGTGGTTCATGCGCTCCTCCAGGAACCAGTACACCAGACACAAAATGGCGTTGCCCGCCGCCACCACCGGCGAGAGGACCAGCTGGCTGATGCCCAGCAGCCCCGCCAGCACGGCGGACAGCACGCCGATCACCGCCCCGGAGGCCAGCCCCGCCCGGGCGGTAAAGACCAGCAGGACACAGTTGACCAGGGTGCCGGTGATGAGCTGGCGGACGCTGAAGGGCCCGAAGATAACCGCGATGTCCGGAATGAGCCCGCCCAGATACTGCGCCGCCGTCACCAGGGCCGCGCCCATGGCCGTGAAGGCCACCCAGGCGGTGAGCTTTCGGTTTCGTTTCATATTATTTCTCCCTTTTTCAATAGTGAATCTATCATAACACGGGAAGGCATGAATTAGCAAGCATGAATGCGCCGGGCGCAAAAGTTCTTCCTTGTTATTCCAGGGAATTTCTGATACGATGACGGGCAAAAGATTGGAGATTGGTATCAAAACGAAGAATTTGTCGCAGAAATTCCCGGCCCTGCGCCTGGGCTCCGCGCCCACCCCGGCGGAGGAAAGACGCGATTTACATAAGAGAGGAAAAGTCGTCTCCATCCTGGAGGCGGAGGGCGGCGCCAGCCCCGATAATGGCAGAAAAAATCCGGCTGCGGATTGACAGCCAAGCCCCTTTTCCCTTATAATAAGAGGACAAGCCAACAAAACACGCAGGAGGTACACGCCAATGCGCGGAATTCCGTCTTCTGTTACCAGTATCCGGAAAAAGGTGTTCACCGAGGTAGCCCGCTTAGCTTACGACGGGGACTACGACCGGATGGAGGAGCTGCCCTATGTCATCGTCCCCGGCGAAGAGGCCAAGTACCGGGAATCCATCTTCCTGGAGCGGGCCATCGCCGGGGAGCGGGTCCGGGTGGCCATGGGCCTGCCCCTGCGGCCGGTGGACCAGCGGACCCTGCTCAGCGAGGGCCTCAGCGAGAGCGCCATCGCCGAGAAGTACTATGAGCCGCCCCTCATCAATATCATCAGCTACGCCTGCCACTCCTGCCCGACAAACCAGTACCGCATCACCGAGTACTGCCAGGGCTGCCTGGCCCAGTCCTGCCGGCAGGTCTGCCCCCGGGACGCCATCCGCTACGTCAACGGCAAGTGCTATATCCGTCAGGACGCCTGCGTCAAGTGCGGCAAGTGCGCCGAGGCCTGCTCCTACCACGCCATCGTCCACCTGGAGCGGCCCTGCGCCAGAGCCTGCGGCATGGACGCCATCGGCTCCGACGAGCACGGCCACGCCAAAATCAACTACGACAAGTGCGTCTCCTGCGGGATGTGCCTGGTGAACTGCCCCTTCGGCGCTATCGTGGACAAGGGCCAGATTTTCCAGCTCATCAACGCCATCCGCCGGGGGGACCGGGTCGTCGCCATTGTTGCCCCGGCCTTCCTGGGCCAGTTCGGCCCCGAGGCCACTCCCGAGCGTTTGACCGCCGCCATGAAGCGGCTGGGCTTCGCCGGCGTGGCGGAGGTGGCCGTGGGGGCGGATTTGTGTACCATCGACGAGGCCAAGGACTTCATGGAGAAGGTCCCCGCGGAGCAGCCCTTTATGGCCACCTCCTGCTGCCCGGCCTGGTCCGTCATGGCCAAGAAGCTCTTCCCCCAGTTCAAGGACTATATCTCCATGGCTCTGACCCCCATGGTTCTCACCGCCCGGCTCCAGAAGAAGAAGGACCCGGACTGCCGGGTGGCCTTCATCGGCCCCTGCGCCGCCAAGAAGCTGGAGGCCAGCCGGAGGACCATCCGCTCCGATGTGGACTTTGTGCTGACCTTCGAGGAGCTTCAGGGGATGTTCGAGGCCAAGGGCGTGGACTTCGCCGCCATTCCCCCCGAGGAGGAGGTCCCCCTCCGCCAGGGCACCGGCGCGGGCCGGGGCTTCGCCGTCACCGGCGGCGTGGCCGGCGCGGTGGTCCAGGCCGTTGAGCGCATGGAGCCGGGCCGGGAGGTGAAGGTGGCCTCCGCCGAGGGGCTCAGGGAGTGCCGGAAGATGCTCACCCTGGCCAAGGCCGGGAAGTACAACGGCTACCTGCTGGAGGGCATGGCCTGTCCCGGCGGGTGCGTAGCCGGCGCGGGGACCATCCAGCCCGTGCCCAAGTCCGCCGCCGCCGTGGGCAGATACAGCCGGGAGGCGGAGAAGCAGAACGCCCTGGACTCCGACTTCACCCCGGAGCTGCCGATGCTGGAGTAGAGGCGGACGACAAAAACAACAAGGAGGCGGCCTATGAACCTGTGGCATGATATCAAGCCCTCCCGGATGCACCCGGAGGATTTTCTGGCGGTCATCGAGATTGAGAAGGGCTCCAAGAACAAGTACGAGATGGACAAGGAGACAGGGGCCCTGCGGCTGGACCGCATCCTCTACACCTCCACCCACTACCCCGCCAACTACGGCTTTATCCCCCGAACCTACGCCGACGACGGGGACCCCCTGGACGTGCTGGTGCTGTGCTCGGAGCCCATCCGGCCCCTGAGCCTGGTGCGGGTGTACCCGGTGGGGTACTTCACCATGCGGGACGGGGGGAAGCTGGACGACAAGATTTTGGCCATCCCCTTTGAGGACCCCATGTACAACAGCTACCACGACCTCCAGGAGCTGCCCCAGCACGTGTCCAACGAGATCAGCCACTTCTTCAGCGTGTACAAGCACCTGGAGCCGGACAAGGACGCGGAGGTGGACAGCGTCCACGGCCGGGCGGAGGCCCTGGAGGTTATCCAGCGGGCCTTTGACGAATATATTGAAACCTTCTGCCGGTGAGGGAACCCGGCCCCTGCGCGGACAGCCGCTGCGCAGGGGCCGGGTTCCGCCGGCTTTTTGATTGCGGAGGGCCTGTCATCCGCCCCGGCAAGATTTTTTTGGTTCCTCAGGTTTCTTTTGCAAGTCCAATCGGCGATCTTCAATTCGCAAAGTACGAAAAAAGTAGGGGCGGATATCATCCGCCCGCTCGGTAATGCCCCTTTTTCGTCACAACCGGGCGGATAATATCCGCCCCTACAAAAATTTTCTCTTTTCCAAGCATTACTTTGCGAATTGAATATCGTTGACATTCCGGCGGCTGTTTGATACGATAAAGAGAGATTTTTCTCGAATGATAAAGAAAGGTGGCAAATTCCATGAAGAAACAGCATATCCGTCTGACAGCAGCGCTTCTTCTGATGGTTCTGCTTCTGGGCCTTCTGCCTGTGGCCCAGGCGGCAGAGAGCGTATCCGCGTCGGGGAACAATATTGATCTCTCCCTTGATGGCAAAGCCGTGAAGATTGGCGCCTACAACATTGCGGGCAGCAACTACATCAAGCTCCGGGATATTGCCCAGCTCCTCAAGGGCACGGACAAGGAATTTGCCGTGGCCTGGGACGGCGCGTCCCAGAGCATCTCCCTGAACAGCTGGGAGGAGTACACTCCCGTAGGCGGGGAGCTGGCCCCCGTCGCCCCCGGTGTCCAGACCGCCCGGCCCAGCGCCGCGTCGGTGCTCTGGTACGGCACGCCAGTACCTCTGACGGCCTACACCATTAACGGGAACAACTTTTTCCGGCTCCGGGACCTGAGCGCTGTGCTGAACTTCCGGGTGACCTGGGAGGGCAGCTCTGGTACGGTCATCGTGGATACCACCCACGGCTACCAGGCCGCTGACGGCGGCCCCGGTGCTACCTCCGACGGGGAACTGCTGGCCTTGGCCAGTGTGGCGGGCAGCGGCATGAAGAATATGATTTACGGCTTTGAGGCAGGAGCCTGCTTCGGTCAGGAGTGGGAGGACTGCGTGGAGTACAACGGCACTTCTTACTGCCGTGTCCCCGGCCTCAACAGCATGAAGGATCTGGAGGACGCGTGGTACCAGGACTTCTCCAGGAGATACCCCATTGAGAAGAACGCCGGCAGCTCCTACAAGGAGATGTATCTGGAACGAAATGGTGCCCTCTATACCAGAAACCAGGGCATCGGCGACGATATGACCGACGTTATTGTGGATAAGATGGTCTCCCGCAGCGGGGACGAGGCTGTCTTCCAGGGTCAGCTGGTGGACGCTATTGACGGCGGTAGCTACGGGACGATGGAGTTCTCCCTGGTCTACGAGAATGGCACCTGGCTGTACGGCTACTACAAGGAACTCTGACGAACAAACAGGAGGAACAGACAATTATGAGAACATTACTGCTGGGCAACGAGGCCGTTGCCCGGGGATTGTACGAGGCGGGGTGTACCTTTGTCTCCAGCTATCCCGGCACCCCCAGCACGGAGATCACCGAGGCCGCGGCGAAATACCCCGAGATCTACGCCGAGTGGGCCCCCAATGAGAAGGTGGCCATGGAGGCGGCCTTCGGCGCGTCCCTGGCGGGACACCGAAGCTTCTGCGGCATGAAGCATGTGGGGCTCAACGTCGCCGCCGATCCCCTGTTCACCATCGCCTACACCGGCGTCAACGGCGGCATGATTATCGCCGTGGCCGACGACGCCGGGATGCACTCCTCTCAGAATGAGCAGGACTCCCGCCACTACGCCCGTGCCGCCAAGCTGCCCATGCTGGAGCCGGCGGACTCCGCCGAGGCCCTGGAGTTCACCAAGCTGGCCTATGAGCTCTCCGAGGAGTTCGACACGCCGGTGATGATGAAGATGTGTACCCGCATCTCCCACTCCCAGAGCGTGGTGGAGACCGGGGAGCGGGAGGAGCACGCCCCCAAGCCCTACGAGAAGAACGGGGCCAAGTACATCATGATGCCCGGCAACGCCAAGCGCCGCCACCCCATTGTAGAGGAGCGGCTGCGGAAGATTGCGGAGTGGGCGGAGCACGCCTCCGTCAACCGCATTGAGCCGGGAAAAGACTATAAGATGGGCATTATCACCTCCTCCACCAGCTACCAGTATGTGAAGGAGGCCTGCGGGGATACCTATCCGGTGCTGAAGCTTGGCATGGTCTGGCCCCTGCCGGAGAAGAAAATTCGGGACTTCGCCGGGAGCGTGGAGCTGCTGGTGGTGGTGGAGGAGCTGGACAGCTTTATCGAGGACTACTGCCGGAGCCTGGGCCTGGCCCTGACGGGAGAGAGCAATTTCCCTGTCATCGACGAGCTGAGCCCCAACAAGGTGGCCTATGAGCTGACGAGGACCTACCCTGTGGGCGTCAAGTTGGAGGAGGATATCCCGGCCCGGCCCCCGGTGATGTGCGCCGGGTGCCCCCACAGAGGGCTCTTCTACACCCTCAAAAAGAACAATCTGACAGTCCTGGGGGACATCGGCTGCTACACTCTGGGGGCCGTAGCGCCCCTGGGCGCCATGGACAGCACCATCTGCATGGGCGCGTCCATCTCCGGGCTCCACGGCTTCAACAAGGCCAGCGGCGGAGAGAGCGAGGGGAAATCCGTGGCCGTTATCGGCGACTCCACCTTCATGCACTCCGGCGTTACGGGGCTTATCAACACCGCCTACAACGAGTCCAACTCCACGGTCATCATCCTGGACAACTCCATCACCGGCATGACCGGACACCAGCAGAACCCCACCACCGGCTTCAACCTCAAGGGGGACCCCTGCGCGAAAATCGATTTGGAGAGCCTGTGCCGGGCTATCGGCATCCGCCGGGTGCGGGTGGTGGACCCCTACGACCTCGCCGAGTGCGACGCGGCGGTGAAGGAGGAGCTGGCGGCAGCGGAGCCCTCCGTCATCATCTCCCGCCGGCCCTGCGCCCTGCTCAAGTACGTCAAGCACCCCGGGCCTATCTCCGCCGACGCGGACAAGTGCGTGGGCTGCAAGTCCTGCATGAAAATCGGCTGCCCCGCCATCAGCGTCACCGGCGGCAAGGCGGTTATCGACAGCACCCTCTGCACCGGCTGCGGGGTATGCACACAGCTCTGTAAGTTCGACGCCCTGGGCGGAAAGAAGGAGGCGTGACCATGGAAACCAAAAATATGATGATCGTCGGCGTCGGCGGACAGGGGACTCTCCTGGCCAGCAAGCTGCTGGGCCGCCTGCTGCTGGGCAAGGGCTTCGACGTGAAGGTCAGCGAGGTCCACGGCATGAGCCAGCGGGGCGGCAGCGTCGTCACCTACGTCCGTTGGGGGGAGAAGGTCTATTCCCCCATTGTGGACAAGGGGCAGGCGGATGTGATTCTGTCCTTCGAGCTGCTGGAGGCCGCCCGTTGGACGGAGTACCTGAAAAAGGGCGGGAAAATCATCACCAACACCCAGCAGGTAAACCCCATGCCGGTGATTACCGGCGCGGCGGCGTATCCGGAGAATCTGGCCGAGAAAATCAAGGGCCTTGGCATCGACCTGGACGCCATTGACGCCCTGAAGCTGGCCGAGGAGGCCGGGAGCAGCAAGGCGGTGAACATCGTGCTCATGGGCAGACTGTCCAAGTGGTTCGATTTCACGGAGACGGAGTGGATGGACGCCCTGGAGAAGAGCGTGCCGCCTAAGTTCCTGGAGCTGAATAAAAAGGCGTTTGCTCTGGGGCGGGACTGCTGAAAAACGAAAAAGCTCCGGCGGAGGGACCGCCCTCCGCCGGAGTTTCCGTTTTATTCCTCTTTCAAATCCCGCTCCCGCCACTCAGTCAGAAAATGATAGGCGGAGATAGCCGCCTCAATACCCGCTATCCAAAGAGGGAACGTCTCTCGCAGCACAACGGCAGAAACCAGAGAACCGGCGATTCCGCCAATAGCGTTCCAGCCAATTCCGCGGGCAAAGGAGTGTTTCCGATCCTTTTCCATAACGTAGCCGCATAGACAGACAGCGCACAAAGTAAGGACCAGCACCAGCCGGACCGGGTTTAGCCATCTCTCCGGAAGCTCCGGGATGGGGACAATCTCAAAAAGCACCAGCATCATCAGAAACCAGAACGGCAGGCCCAGCACATACCTCAGCTGTGGATCAAAGGACCGTTTCAGCCAGGACAGATCGCTCATGCAAAAATCCCCCTTTCCTCCGCAGTTCCATATTCTTACAAGATAATTATACAATATGCGCTGTTCCCTGTCAATGGCTGTGTTTCCGTAAATCCACCGTTGACTTTACCCGCCTAAAGTGATAAAATATACAGAAAAATTCATGGCCGAGGGCCTTAACCTATACAACACAAGGAGAACCCCAATGGAGCGTTACTACCAACCTGAAATCGAAACCGCCTCCCGCGAGCAAATCCTGGCCTGGCAGAACGAGCGCCTGGTCAAACAGGTCCGGCACGTCTGGGAGAACGTGCCCTACTACCGCAAAAAAATGGAGGAGAAGGGCGTCACCCCCGACGATATCCAGAGCGTGGACGACCTCCATAAGCTCCCCTTCCTCACCAAGGACGACCTGCGGGACGCCTACCCCTACGGCCTGCTGGCCAAGCCCCTGGACGAGTGCGTGCGCATCCAGTCCACCTCCGGCACCACCGGACGGCGTGTGGTGGCCTTCTACACCCAGCACGACTTGGATTTGTGGGAGGACTGCTGCGCCCGGGCCATTGTCGCCGCCGGGGGGACCAAGGAGGATGTGTGCCACGTCAGCTATGGCTACGGCCTCTTCACCGGGGGCCCGGGCCTCAACGGCGGCAGCCACAGGGTGGGGTGCCTGACCCTGCCCATGTCCTCGGGCAACACGGACCGGCAGCTCCAGTTCATGGTGGACCTGGGCTCCACTATCCTCTGCTGCACCCCCTCCTACGCCGCCTACCTGGCGGAGAGCATCCACGAGAAGGGCCTGCAGGACAAGATCAAGCTCAAGGCCGGCATCTTCGGGGCAGAGGCCTGGAGCGAGGAGATGCGCCGGGATATCGAGGAGAAGCTGGGCATCAAGGCCTACGACATCTACGGCCTGACGGAGACAAGCGGCCCGGGCGTCAGCTTTGAGTGCTCCGAGCAGACCGGGATGCACATCAACGAGGACCACTTTATCGCGGAAATCATCGACCCGGACACCGGGGAGGTCCTGCCCGAGGGGGCCAAGGGCGAGCTGGTGTTCACCTCCATCACCAAGGAGGCGTTCCCCCTGCTGCGCTACCGGACGCGGGATATCTGCGTGCTCACCCGGAAGAAGTGCTCCTGCGGCCGCACCCATGTGAAGATGTGCAAGCCCATGGGCCGCAGCGACGATATGCTCATTGTCAAGGGCGTCAACGTGTTCCCGTCCCAGATTGAGACGGTCCTGCTGGAGCAGGGCTATCCCGCCAACTATCAGATCATCGTGGACCGGATCAACAACTCCGACACCCTGGAGGTCATGGTGGAGATGACGCCGGAGAACTTCTCCGACAGCCTGGGCAAGATCACGGAGATGGAGAAGGGCCTGGTGTCCGCTCTGAAGGCCATGCTGGGCATTTACGCCAAGGTCCGGCTGGTGGCCCCCAAGTCCATCGCCCGCAGCGAGGGCAAGGCGGTGCGGGTCATCGATAAACGGAAAATTTAAGGGAGGAGCGGCATTATGACGATTCAACAGCTATCGGTATTCCTGGAGAACCGGGCGGGCCAGCTCAGCGAGGTCACGGAGCTTCTGGCCCAGAACGGCGTGGATATGCAGGCCCTGAACATTGCGGAAACAGCGGACTACGGCGTTTTGCGGCTGATTGTGGACCTTCCCCAGAGGGCGGCGGCGCTCCTCAAGGAGCACGGCTTCATTGTCCGGGAGACCCCGGTGGTCCAGGCTCCCGTCCCAGATAGGCCCGGCGGACTGAACGCCGTCCTGCGCTCTATCGCCAAGGCGGACATTGACATTGAGTATATGTACTCTGTCCTGGGCCAGCGCAACGGCCTGGCCTATATGGTCTTCCGGGTGGCAGACCCGGAGAAGCTGGACGGGGTGCTGGCTGGGCTGCAATAGCTTAACCGAGAATTTGCCGCTGCCGGAGAGATGGGGGAGTCCTTTGGAGAATCCCCCCGCCACCGGGCTATGCCCGGCGGCCCTCCCCCCTTTCACAAGGGGGGCGAGAGGGCGAATCCTGCGGGAGAAATTTCTGCGGGCCCCGACCACCAGCGGGCCGACCTTTGGCCGCATAGAGCTGGGGCCGGCAAAGCCAACGCCTGGACGGGGTATTTCCAAAGGGCAGATTTATCCCCTTGCCCCCCTTGTGAAAGGGGGGAGGGCCGCGCCGCAGGCGCGGCGGGGGGATTCGCCGCAGAGCACCCCCGATTGGCTTCGCTGCAAGGCAGAGGCACTTCCTATAATCTATCAAAAAAAGGACTGATACTACTATGCAGGAAATGAGCAGAAGAAATAAGCAATTCACCGACTCCGTCATCCGGCGGATGACCCGCATTGCCCTGGACTGCGGGGCCATCAACCTGGCCCAGGGCTTCCCCGACTTCGACCCGCCCCAGGCCATGCTGGACCGGCTCAAGGAGGTCAGCCAGGAGGGGCCCCACCAGTACCCCATCACCATGGGCGCGCCCAACTTCCGGGCGGCGCTGGCCAAGAAGTGCGGCCGGTTTATGGGCCTGGAGCTGGATCCCAACACCAATATCGTTGTGACCATCGGCTCCACAGAGGCCATGGTGGATACTCTCTTTGCCCTGACCAACCCCGGGGACAAGATCATCCTCTTCTCCCCCTACTTTGAGAACTACCACGCCCAGGCTATCATGGCCGACTGCGAGCCTATTTTCGTGCCTCTGGTCCCCCCCACCTTCCACTTTGATCCGGAGGTACTGGAGGACGCCTTCCACCAGGGGGCCAAGGCGATCCTTATCTGCAACCCCTCCAACCCCAGCGGCAAGGTCTTTACCTACGACGAGCTGAAGCTCATTGCGGACCTGTGTATCAAATATGATGTCTACGCCATTATGGACGAGGTGTACGAGCACATCATCTATGAGGGCCACAAGCACACCTATATGAGCTCTCTCCCGGGGATGTGGGAGCGGACGGTGAGCTGCTCCAGCCTGTCCAAGACCTACTCCGTCACCGGCTGGCGGCTGGGCTATGCCATTGCCTGCCCGGAGATTATGGACCGCATCAAGCAGTACCACGACTTCAACGCCGTTGGCTCTCCCTCCCCGCTGATGGAGGCGGCTGTTGTGGGGCTGGAGATGCCGGACAGCTACTATGAGGAGTTCGGGGCGCATTACGCCCATATGAAGAAGCTCTTTACCGACGGATTGAAAAACATCGGCATTCCCTTCACCGACCCCCAGGGGGCGTACTTCGTTTTGGCAAACATCGGGCCCTACCTCAAGCCCGGCCAGACGGATGTGGAATTCTGCGAGGAGATGGCCCACAAGGTAGGCGTGGCCTGCGTGCCGGGGACCTCCTTCTTCCGGGAGGATGTCCGGGACATCGTCCGGGTCCACTTCGCCAAGAAGGACGAGACGCTCCACGAGGCCCTGGACCGGCTGAGCCATATCAAGGAGAAAATGGCGTAACTTCTGCGCAAGATGAAAAAGCCGCCGGCCCCTGCGGGGGCCGGCGGTGTTGTTTGGAAACTCAGGAGAGGGTAATATCATAGATACCATAAAATGCCGCTAAATTCTTCCCAATGGCGAGACGACCCGTATCCACAGTCTCCGCTACCAGCGTCAGCTTCACATTAGGAGAGCCGCCCAACGGAACCGTGATTGTTTGGGGGGAACCGTCCCAGCGCAACGGATATTCGCCGGCGGCAAGACCATCCAGAGAAACATACAGCGTCGCGTCCCACTGTAAATTGCCTGCACAGCCAACAGTAAAGGTCATATTCTCGCAGCCTTCCGTGTTCCAGAGTGCGCTGCCCTCAAAGTTATAGTCCTCATGGAGAGAATAGCTGCTCTGCAAGCTCTTGAGCACCGCGCCCTTTGTATACTTCTGGCCCGCTACGGAAAAAGATGTATCCGGCTTACTGCCATCGTAAAGCGTTCCCCCATTCACCTGATAAGGCAGCGCTTGGGCATTGCCGATATAAACTGTATTGGTATTGCCATCCCAGGTAACTCCTTTGCCCAGGGCCTCGCCGACAGCGCGGACGGGCAGATATGTGGTGCCATTGTAGACAAATGGCTCCACCACATTGCCGGCAGCATCTTTAGGAACAACTTCTGTACCATCCACGACCAATTTGATGTCCTTAAAGGTGACCTCCAGGGTCCGAGTGCCGCTGGCGGCCAGGGCGCCCATGGTGAACATACCCAGGCTCAAGGCCAGGGCCAGCAGCAGGGTCAGGGGTTTCTTCTTCATGCTTACTACCTCTCTTTTTGATGTTTGGACACAAAAAACGCGCCTTACCCCGCCATCGGCGGGGCAAAGCGCGTGTGTTCCCACGTGATTTCGTTTTCAGGGCATAACAAAGCTACATAGCCATAGCTATGCTTGCTTGCTTGCTTGCTTGCTTTAGGGTGGCACAATATTTCATATTTGTCAACCCCCTTTTGCAAAATTTTCCGCTTTTAGTATAGCATATCTTTCCACACGGTGCAAGTGGAATGCTCAAAAATCTTCAATCCCGCCCAGGCAGTCGGGGCATCTCCCCACTCTGCCAAAAACCGGCGCCGCCCTCCTGGGCAGCACCGGTCCTCTGCACTGTTTTGAGGTCCGGACAACTCAGTCCTTTTCGCCCTCCTCGCCGTCCTCCGCCTCGCCGCAGGCTCCGCAGCATCCGCCGCAGTCCTCCTCCAGGTCAAAGTCCAGCTTCTCGCCGCAGCTGGGGCACTCCACCCCGCCGTCGGCCAGGATGCTCTCGTCGAAGAAGATCTCCTCCTCGCAGTTGGGACAGGTGGTGGCGTAGACCTCCCCGTCCTCATCCTCGCCGTCGTCCTCCTCGTACTCGCCGTCCATCTCGTACAGGTAGCTCTCCACGTCGCTCAGGTCGTCGCTGACGGCGTCCAGCGCCTCCTCCAGCTCCCCCTGCCCGTCGCCGAGGTCCCGCAGCTCCAGGGCGATGTCGTCCAGAATGTCCATCATCACCGTGAGGAGCTTGCCCTCCTTGGACTTGGTATCCAGGCCCAGGCCCTCCGCCAAGCCCTTCATATACGCGACCTTCTCCAGAATCTCCATAATCGTTCTCCTTTCAAAAAGTCATGTTTCCGGGACTCCCCACACTCTTGCACACGTTCTCTCAAAAAGCGGCACAGCCGCGTTCTGACTCAGTTCTTGCACCGGGACAAATACTCGCCGGTGCGGGTGTCGATGGTAATCTTGTCCCCCACGTCGATAAAGAGGGGCACCTTGATTTCCGCGCCGGTCTCCAGCACGGCGGGCTTGGTGACGTTGGTGGCGGTGTTGCCGGCAAAGCCGGGCTCGGTATCGGTGACCTCCAGGTCCATGAAGTTGGGGACCTCCAGGCCGAAGACATTGCCCTTGTAGCTGAGCACCTTGCACATGGTGTTCTCCTTGACGAAGCGGAAGGCGTCGCCCAGCAGGTCGCGGGCCAGAGGCACCATGTCAAAGGTCTCCTGGTCCATAAAGTAGTACAGATCGCCGTCGTTGTAGCTGTACTCCATATCCTTCCGCTCCACGAACGCCTCCTCGAACTTGGCGGTGGGGTTGAAGGAGGTCTCGGTCACCGCACCGGTGACCACATTCTTCATCTTGGTACGGACAAAGGCCGCGCCCTTGCCGGGCTTGACGTGCTGGAACTCGACGACCTGCATCACCTTGCCGTCCATCTCAAAGGTCTTGCCGTTGCGGAATTCGCCGGCTGTAATCGTTGCCATATTCTGGTTCCTCCTTTAAGGAATGTGTTTCACATCGGCCATTTTACCGTATTTCCTCTGTAATTGCAAGGGGTTTCCGCAAGGTTTCTCAACATTTCTCCGTCCGAACCCTTTTCCTCCCCGCAGCAGCCCGGGAAATGGTTGCTATTTTGCCCTGTTTGTAGTAAAATATACGTCAAATTCACCAGTCAGGAGCGTATTTTATGATTCCAGTTTTGTACCGGGACACATCCCTCGCCGTCTGCGTCAAGCCCGCCGGAGTGCTCTCCCAGAGCGCGCCGGGGGAAAATGAGAGCCTTTTGACTCTTTTAGGTGCGCAGGAGGGCTGCACCCTGTACCCTGTCCACCGGCTGGACCGGGGGGTAGGGGGCGTGATGGTCTGCGCCAAAACCAGCGGGGCCGCCGCCGCCCTGTCCGCCGCCGTCCAGCGCCGGGCGCTGGAAAAGACCTACCTCTGCGTCACCCGCGGCTGCCCCCAGCCGGAGGAAGCGGTGCTCAGGGACCTGCTCCTCCACGACAGGGCCCGGAACAAGTCCTTCGTGGTCAAGCGGATGCGGGGCGGCGTGAAGGAGGCGGAGCTTGCCTACCGCACCCTGGCTCGGGAGGGGGACCGCGCCCTCCTGGCTGTCCGGCTCCTCACCGGGCGGACCCACCAGATCCGGGTCCAGCTTGCCAGCCGGGGCTGGCCTCTCCTGGGGGACGGCAAATACGGCGGCGGGGCGGGGGAGATCGCCCTCTGGAGCTATAGGCTCTCCTTCCCCCACCCCGTGACACACAAGGCGATGTCCTTTACCCAGCCCCCCAGCGGGGAGCCCTGGTGTGACTTTTCCTACTGAACGGACGCCGTGAACCGCAGAAACGCCGCCCGGCCCGCCTCGTCCCGCTTGAACACGCCGGCGTGCTCCAGGACCTTGGCGAACACCTTGCCCACCTCGTCCCTGAGGATGCCGTCCACGTTCTCGGCGGTGAAGGTGTACCGCTCCCGGAGCTCCGCGGCCCAGGGGGCGTGCTTGGCCAGGACCTCATCCTCCGCCGGGTCGCCGCCGGAGGCCAGCACCTCGCCTAATTTCGCCAGCTCGCCCTTGAGCCGGGCCGGCAGCACCGCCAGGCCCATGACCTCGATAAGGCCGATGTTCTCCTTCTTGATGTGGTGGAGCTCGGCGTGGGGGTGGTAGACCCCCAGGGGATGCTCAGCGGTGGTGATGTTGTTGCGCAGCACCAGGTCCAGCTCATACTTCCCATCCCGCCTCCGGGCAATGGGGGTGATGGTGTTGTGGGGCTCGCCGTCCGTCTCCGCGAAGATGAAGGCGCTCTCGTCAGTATAGCCCCGCCAGGCGGCAAGAATTTTCTCCGCCAGGTCCACCAGCCGCCCGTCGTCGGCACAGCGGATGCGGATGACGGACATGGGCCATTTGACGATGCCAGCCTCCACGTCCTCGAAGCCCGGGAAGATAACGGCTGTCTCCACCGGGGCCCTCTCCATGGCAAAGGCGTAGCGCCCGCCCTGGAAGTGGTCGTGGCTGAGGATGGAGCCGCCCACGATAGGCAGATCGGCGTTGGAGCCTACAAAATAGTGAGGGAACTGTACCACAAAGTCCAGGAGCTTCCGAAAAGCCGCCCGGTCAATCTTCATAGGCGTATGTTTGCTGTTGAATACAATGCAGTGCTCGTTGTAGTAGACATAGGGGGAGTATTGGAGGAACCAGGGGCTGTTGTCGATTGTCACCGGGATGATCCGGTGGTTGCCCCGGGCGGGGTGGTTCATCCGTCCCGCGTAGCCCTCGTTCTCCCGGCAGAGCTGGCACTTGGGGTAGCCGCTCTGGGGGGCCAGCTTGGCGGCGGCGATGGCCTTGGGGTCCTTCTCCGGCTTGGAGAGGTTAATGGTGATATCCAAATCGCCGTACTCCGTAGGCGCCACCCACTTCACATCCCTGGCGATGCGGTAGCGGCGGATATAGTCGGTGTCCTGGCTGAAGGTGTAGTACCAGTCCGTCGCAGCCCGCTTATTCTTTGCCGCCAAAACCTGGAACCGCTCCGCCACCCAGCTTGGCCGGGGGGTGAGCACGCCCATGAGCTTGGTATCCAGCAGGTCCCGGCTGGTTATATCGCCGCCGATGAATTTCCGGGATACGGCATCGTTCAAAATAGCGTCCAAAATTGTCTCCAAAGGCAAATCCTCCGGCAGGCTGTCCGGCCCGCTGCAGTCGTCCAGCCCCAGCGCGGCCAGGAGCTGGTTGACAGCCCAAACCCGGTCTCGCTCCTCAATAAGCCCCTTCTTTACCGCGTAATCCGCCAGAGCGGCAATATACGTATCAACCATGGAATACCCTCCTAATCAATCATCCGGAAGCGAAACGGAGTTTCGCGCAAAGTTCTTTTTTGATTCTTTTTTCTTTCAAGAAAAAAGAATGGAGACCTCAAACCAGCCGCACGCCGCCCACAGGCCGGATGGTCAGCACATGGCAGGCCCCGTCGCCCAGGCAGCGGTCCATCTCCGCCTTGAACCTGTCCAGCATATCCAGAGGCACGAAGGCCTGAATGGTCCCGGCAAAGCCCCCGCCGTGGACCCGGCAGGCCCCCCGGGTATCCAGGAGCCGCTCTGCCATGGCCAGGGCCACGGCCACCTCCTGGTGGTGGGTGTACCCGGCGGGAACCACGTTTTGCAGGTACCGCCAGGAGGAGAGCCCGGAGTCGGTGACGTGCATCAGGAACGCGTCAAAATCCCCCCGGCGCAGGGCCCCTACCTGGCCCTCCACCCGGGCGTTGTCGCCGTAGATGTGGATAGCCCGGAGCACGGCCCGGTCCCCCGCCTTCCGCCGGAGGGCCGGCAGAGCGGCGTAGAAATCCTCCTCCGGCACCTCCCGGAGAACGTCCTTGCCGAAGTGGGCGCAGATCTCCTTCAGCTCCCCGGGCACAGCGGCGTACTCCGGGGTCAGGTCCGCGTGGTCCGCGCCGCTGTCGATAATGCACAGGGCGTGGCCGGTGGAGGCAAAGTCAAAATCAATCTTCTCCACCACCGGGTTGGCGTTGTCCCGGAAGTCGATGGTCACCATGCCGCCCACAGAGCAGCCCATCTGGTCCAGCAGACCGCTGGGCTTCCCAAAGTAGACATTCTCAGCATACTGGCCGATCTGGGCAAGCTGCACCGGCGTGCAGCGGCCCTCAAAAAAGAGACTGTTGATGATGTTCCCCACCAGGACCTCAAAGGCGGCGGAGGAGCTCAGGCCGCTGCCCTTGAGCACGTTGGAGGTGGTGTAGGCATCGAAGCCTTCCAGAGCGCAGCCCTGGTCTCTGAACCAAGCCGCAATGCCGCGGATAATCGCCTGGGAGGTGTTCTTCTCCTCCTCCCGGACCGCCAGGTCGTCCAGCTCCACCACGTCCATGGGGAAGCCCTCGCTCTGGATACGGATCACATTGCGGCCATTGGGAACCACCGCCGCGATCACGTCCAGGTTCACGCTGCCGGCCAGGACCCGGCCGTGCTGGTGGTCGGTGTGGTTGCCGCCGATCTCGGTGCGGCCCGGGGCGGAGAAGATGGCGGCCCTCTCCTGGGGCCCGAAGGTCTCCGTCAGGCCGTCCAGCAGCGCTCGGAAGCGGACAAGCTGCGCCGGCGCGGCGGCAGCGCCGTAGAAGTCGGAGACGGCGGCCTCCAGCTTCGGGAAATCAGTCACAGGAGAAAATGTACAGTCCATAGCAGCCTCCTAAAAATAGTTTTGTTTTCAAGGCTTTTACAGGTCCTATTATAGAGGGCGTGACCTGCCTTTAACATAGATTTTTCTTTCATACCAACCTAATTTTTGGTCAAGCCCTGTCCGTCCCCCATATACGCAATAAGCCCCGGCAGAGCCGGAGCTTATTGTTGTCTGAGAGATGCCTAAAAGTATCCGCTGGCATCCAGGAAGATGACCACCGCCATCACCGCCAGGCCGATGAGCCCCAGGGCGATAATGATGTCCAGCTGGCGGACGCTGAGGGGCACCTTGTCGTACCAGCCCTCCTTCATCCGCTGCCAGGCGGGGCGGGTGTCGAACTCCTCCTCCTGGCCGTTCTCCTCGGGGCGCAGGGAATCTTTCTCGTCCATCGCTTACTTCTTGGCGATGTACTTGCGGATATCCAGCGCCACGGCGGTGACGATAACCAGGCCCTGGACGATGTAGTTGTAGTAGGGGTTGACGCCCAGGAACTGGAGCACGATCTTCAGCAGCTCGAACACCAGCACGCCCACCAGCACGCCGCCCACCGTACCGATACCGCCGGTGGTGGACACGCCG
>JAAWHO010000152.1 GCA_022795905.1 Oscillospiraceae bacterium | reverse complement strand
CGGCGAGGAGGGCTACCCCGCCTACCTGGCCTCCCGTCTGGCCCAGTTCTATGAGCGGGCCGGCGTGGTGCAGTGCATGGGCAGCGAGGACCGCACCGGGTCCCTGACTGCTGTGGGCGCCGTGTCGCCTCCCGGCGGCGACCTGTCCGAGCCCGTGAGCCAGGGCACCATGCGTATCGTCAAGGTGTTCTGGTCCCTGGACGCCTCCCTGGCCTACCGGCGGCACTTCCCCGCTATCAACTGGCTGAACTCCTACTCCCTGTACCTGGACACCATGAAGCCCTGGTTTGACGAGCACTACGGCCCCACCTTCATGGACAACCGGAACAAGGCCATGAGCCTGCTCCAGGAGGAGGATAACCTCAACGAGATCGTTCAGCTGGTGGGTAAGGACTCCCTGTCCCCCAATGACCAGCTGACCCTGGAGACGGCCAAGATGGTCCGCGAGGACTTCCTCCAGCAAAACGCCTTCATGGATGTGGACAGCTACTCCAGCCATGACCGGCAGATGCGGATGCTGGCTATGATCCTGGACTTCGACCGTCTGGCCCGGGACGCCATCGCCAAGGGCGCGGCCCTGGCCCCCATGCTGGAGATCTCCGCCAAGGAGAAGATCGGCCGGGCCAAGTACGTGGAGGCCGACAAGTACGTGGCCGAGTACGCCGCCATCACCGAGGAGATGGAGCGGGAGATCGCCGAGATCGTGGAGAAAGCAGGTGCTGAGGCATGATGAAGGAATATCGTACCATACACGAGATCTCCGGCCCTCTGATGGTGGTCGAGCACGTGGACGGCGTCACCTTTGACGAGCTGGCTGAGATCGAGCTGCGGAACGGCAGCGTCCGGCGCTGCAAGGTGCTGGAGGTCAACGGCGACAAGGCCGTGGTCCAGCTCTTCGAGGCCTCCGCCGGCATCAATCTGCGGGACTCCAAGATCCGCTTCCTGGGCCACCCCCTGGAGCTGGCGGTGTCCGGCGATATGCTGGGCCGCGTGTTCAACGGCATGGGCCAGCCCATCGACGGCGGCCCCGCTATCCTGCCCGAGGCGACCCGGGATATCAACGGCCTGCCCATGAATCCGGCGGCCCGTGACTACCCCAACGAGTTTATCCAGACCGGCATCAGCACCATCGACGGTCTGAATACCCTGGTCCGCGGGCAGAAGCTGCCCATCTTCTCCGGCTCCGGCCTGCCCCACGCCCAGCTGGCGGCGCAGATCGCCCGTCAGGCCAAGGTGCTGGGCGGCGAGTCCAACTTCGCCGTGGTGTTCGCCGCCATCGGCATCACCTTCGAGGAGTCCGAGTACTTCGTCAACGAGTTCAAGCGCACCGGCGCTATCGACCGTACCGTGCTGTTCACCAACCTGGCCAACGACCCCGCCGTCGAGCGTATTTCCACCCCCCGTATGGCTCTGACCGCAGCGGAGTACCTGGCCTTTGAGAAGGGAATGCACGTGCTGGTCATCCTCACGGATATCACCAACTACGCCGAAGCCCTCCGTGAGGTCTCCGCCGCCAAGAAGGAGGTCCCGGGACGCCGCGGCTACCCCGGCTACCTGTACACCGACCTGGCTACCCTCTACGAGCGCGCCGGCCGTCAGCTGGGCAAGGAGGGGTCCATCACCATGATCCCCATCCTGACCATGCCCGAGGACGACAAGACCCACCCCATCCCCGACCTGACCGGGTATATCACCGAGGGTCAGATTATCCTCTCCCGGGAGCTGTACCGCAAGGGCATCAATCCCCCCGTGGACGTCATGCCCTCCCTGTCCCGTCTGAAGGACAAGGGCGTCGGCCCCGGCAAGACAAGAGAGGACCACGCCTCCACCATGAACCAGCTGTTCGCGGCCTACGCCTCCGGCAAGGAGGCTAAGGAGCTGATGACCATCCTGGGCGAGGCGGCTCTGAGTCCCACGGACCTTCTGTTCGCCAAGTTTGCCGACGAGTTCGAGAAGCGCTATGTCTCCCAGGGCTATGAGACCAACCGGTCTGTCATCGAGACCCTGGACCTGGGCTGGGATCTGCTGAAGATGCTGCCCCGGAGCGAGCTCAAGCGTATCAAGTCCGAGATGCTCGACAAGTACCTGCCCAAGGACGAGGCGTGAGCGCGGCCATTAAATTGAGGAAAGAGGTGAACAGATGGCCTCTGCAACGATAAATCCCACCAGAATGGAGCTGACGCGGCTGAAGGGACGGCTGAAAACCGCCACCCGCGGCCACAAGCTCCTCAAGGACAAGCGGGATGAGCTGATGAAGCAGTTCCTGGAGATTGTCCGGCGGAACCGGGAGCTCCGGGCCAAGGTGGAAAAGGGCCTGGAGAAGGCCAACGCCGCCTTCACCGTGGCCGCCGCCATCATGTCTCCGGAGATGCTGGAGCAGGCCCTGCTGTACCCCAAGCAGAGCGTGGAGCTGGATATGAAGTTCAAGAACATCATGTCCGTCAACGTGCCGGTCTACGAGTTCCACACCCGGAACGAGGACCCCACGGAGATCTATCCCTACGGCTTTGCCCAGACCTCCGGCGAGCTGGACGCCGCCCTGGAGGCCCTGGCGGATGTCTTCCACGATATGCTGGAGCTGGCGGAGGTGGAGAAAACCATGCAGCTGCTGGCCGAGGACATCGAGAAGACCCGGCGGCGCGTCAACGCCCTGGAGTATGTGATGATCCCCAATTTCCAGCAGAACATCCGGTATATCTCCATGAAGCTGGACGAGAACGAGCGCGGAAACATTGTCCGTTTGATGAAGGTCAAGGACATGGTTTTGCAGGAAGCCCACGAGTTCAAGCAGCCGGCTGGCTAATCAAATATGGAGTTCCG
>JAAWHO010000009.1 GCA_022795905.1 Oscillospiraceae bacterium | reverse complement strand
CCGCCCCGGATGCACCAGATGGCGTCTACCGCCGGGTCCGCGAAGCCCTCGTTGATGTCCCTGGCCCGGACCTCCGCCGGGGCGGCGGAGTAGCCCCTGGCGGTTTCGGCCCGGCAGGAGGCCCCGATCTTCACCCGGAACCCCAGCCGCTCCACCGCCTCCGCCACCAGCTCCGGGGTCTGGTCCGGGGGCAGGGGGGAGCAGGGGGCCGCCAGCAGAATCGTATCATTTTTTTGCAGTTTAGATGGAAAAATCATAAATCCTCCCAGAAGCAAAACGGAGTTTTGCGAAAAAGTTCTTTTTGATACTTTTTTCTCCACTATAAATCGGAATCGGCTGCTATTTTTTAGCTTTAAGAAACAGCCCTCTATCCCTTTTATAAACCTGTACTGTCTTAAATCCAGAATTATAAAAAATAATCTCTAACTCTCTTTTGCTGTATATCCTCACATCTCCGCTTTTTGAAAAGGGCAGCCAAAATTTATTTGCAAGAAATCTAAGTACTGCTCCAAAGTTAGGGTCAGCTACATACACTGTACCATTTCTCTTCAGAACTCTTTTACATTCATTTACAAATCCTTGAGGATTATCAAAATGATGAAATGCACAGCATATCGTTATAATATCAATACTTTCATCTTTCCATTCAAGTGGATAGCAGGGCTTTACCTCAAAATTCATATTAGGATAACGCCGCTTTGCGATATGAATCATGTTCTCTGATACATCTATTCCAGTCGCTTGTATGTTGGCTTTTTTCGATAATTCCCTCAATAGGGTTCCATTTCCACAAGCAACATCAAGAACGATATCACCTTCGCTCAAATCTATCATATCAGATAATTCGTTAATATGAAATCTGGTATATTGTCCTTCTCTTGACGTATCATACTCAAATGCTATTTTATTGTACGCAATTCTTGATTCTTCTGTTTTCTTACTCATGTCGTTTCCCCAAATCCCGCTTTACCGCTTTTGAAAGTCAAATTGGGACTTTTCTTTCAAGTCTTTCAAGAAAAAAGTATGCTCACCTGAGAAAATCCAGCACGCACTGCACATGTACCGCCGCCGCCAGGGGCAGGGCCTCCGGGTCCGCGGCGAAGCGGGGGTTGTGGTTGGGACAGGTAAAGCCCTTGGCCTCGTTCCCCACGCCGATATAGTAGTAGCACCCCGGCGCGGCGTCGCTGAAATAACCGAAATCGTCGGTGCCCAGGGAGGGCTCCGCCAGCTCCAGGACGTTCTCCCGCCCCAGGACCTCCCCCGCCGCCCGGCGGACCAGGTCCGCCATAGCCGGGTCGTTGCGGCAGCCGGGGTAGCTCTCGAAAATCTCGATTTCCGCCTCTACACCCATAGCGGCGGCGATGCCGGAGACAATGGCCCGAAAATCGTCTTTGACCCGCTCCCTGGCCCCGCCGCCCATGGTGCGGAGAATCCCGGTGAATTTGGCCTCCTCCGGCAGGACGTTCCCGGCGGTGCCGCTGTGGAAGGAGCCCACCGTCACCACCACCGGCTCCGTAGGGGAGGTCCGGCGGCTGGCGATGGTCTGGAGGGCCGTGACCATCTGTGCCCCGGCCACGATGACGTCGGTCCCCAGATGGGGCTTGGCCCCGTGGGTGCCCCGGCCACGGACAGTAACGGCAAAGGGGTTGGAGGCGGCGGCGATAGGGCCGTTTTTGACGGACACCGTCCCTGCGGGGATGCCGCTCTCCACATGGCAGCAGAGCATAGCGTCCACATGGGGATTCTCCATGCAGCCCTCCGCAATCATCCGGTGAGCGCCGCCGTCCCCCTCCTCGTCGGGCTGGAAAAAGAGCTTCACATTCCCCGCCAGCTCCCCCCGCCGCTTTTGCAGCAGCTCCGCCGCCCCCAGGAGGGCCGCGGTGTGGAAGTCGTGGCCGCAGGCGTGCATAACGCCGGGGGTCTGCGAGGCGTAGGGCAGGCCCGTCTCCTCGGTAATAGGCAGCGCGTCGATGTCCGCCCGGAAGCCGATGGTCCTGCCGGGCTTCGCCCCCCGGATGACGGCGGCAGTGCCGGTATCCGCCAAGGGGACATATTCGACGCCCAGCTCCTCCAGGCGGCGGCGGATAAGGGCGGCGGTCCGCCGCTCCTGCCGGCCCAGCTCCGGGTGGCGGTGGATGTCATAAAAAAGCTCTGTCAGCGCCGGAGCGATACTCCGGGCCTCCTCAACAACAGACATAAAAATCTCCTCCTGTCAGCAATTTCCGGGCAGCAGTCCCTCCCGGAGCAGCATCTCCAGAACCAAGGCCTCCCGCTCCAGCATGGTCTGGTCCTTGGGGCCGTGGTCCGCGTCCCGGTTGACGGCGATGGCCGTCTCCGGGGTTACGTACTCCAGAGTGAAGCGCTCCTCAGCCTCGTAGCCGTCCAGCCGCTGCGGCACGGCTCTGGGGGCCGCCTCACAGAGATAATAGTAGTTTTCCTGGAGAAAAATGTCCTCCAGCTCCCCTTTTTCAATCCGATGGACATATCCGTACTCCTGGATGGATTCCGGCAGGAGAAGCAGTCCCGCCTCCTCCCGCGTCTCCCGGATAAGGGCCTCTGTCCGGCTCTCCCCAGCCTCGATTCCGCCGCCGGGGAATTTGTAGTAGTTGTATTTTATGCTGTGGACCATGGCGGTCTTGCCGCTGCAGATGATAATCGCCCGGACCGACGGCCGAGAGAAGACCGTTCCGCCTATTGGATAGTTTTTCTTGTCAAGGCTGAACAAAAGCCGCATATCCGTCTCCTTTGGCTATACCCCGGTCAGGTCAAAATCCGGCGTGTACTCCGCCCTGGCGGAGGTCCGCTCCTGACAGTAGCCGTCGGCGATGCCCAGATTCTCCATGTAGGCCAGGGCCGCCCGGTACTCGCCGCCGGTGACGGCCCGGGCCAGCAGGCCCTCCGCCCCCGGCTGCGGGGTGTACTGGGCCATGAGGGAAAAGAGCACCTGCCCCGGGCGGAAGGTCTCCGCCGCCCAGTCCAGGACCCGCTTCGTGTTCTCCAGCGCCCCCGGCAGCAGCAGGTGCCGGATGAGCACGCCCCTTTTCAGCAGGCCGTCCTCCATCACGTAGTTCCCCGTCTGCCGGACCATCTCCCGGATGGCGGCGGAGGCCGTCTCGAAGTAGTCCGCCGCGCCGCTGTATTTCGCCGCCAGGGCGCTGTCCGCGTATTTCATATCCGGCAGCCAGACCTGGACCTTCCCCTCCAGCCGCCGCAGGGTCTCCACCCGCTCATAGCCCCCGGTGTTCCACACCACCGGCACCGGCAGAGGCTCCTCCAGCGCCTCCAGAATGGCGGGAACGTAGGGAGTAGGGCTCACCAGGTCGATGTTGTGGGCCCCCTGGGCGACAAGCTCCTCAAAAATCTCCCGCAGCCGCTCCGCAGAGACGGCCCTCCCGAACCGTTCCCGGCTAATAGGCCCGTTCTGGCAGTAGACGCAGCCGAGCACACAGCCGGAGAAAAACACCGTCCCGGCTCCCCGGGCGCCGCTGATGCAGGGCTCCTCCCAATGGTGCAGCCCCGCCCGGGCAATAACCGGCAGGGCGGGCATTCCGCAGAAGCCCTCCCCCTTCTCCTCCGTCCGCAGGGCCCCGCACTGCCGGGGGCACAGGCGGCACACGTACTCAGGCATGGTCCGCCTCCTCCAGCACCCGCCGGGCCTCCTCCCGGAACTTCGCGAAGGCCGAGGGCACCGCCAGGGCCTCCAGCCCCGCCGCGTCCACCCAGGTGAGGCCCGGGACCTCCCCCCGGACCGTCAGCAGGTAGCCCGTCATGCGCCACTCCACATGGGTAAAGATGTGCTTGGCCGTCAGCTTCTTTTTCCACTCCAGGGGTGTGAGGCCCCAGGCCTCCACCGGGACGGCGGCGGTCGGTTCGTCCAGGCTTCCGGCCTCGTGGGGGAACTCCCACAGCCCCGCCAGCAGCCCCCGCTTCCCCCGCCGGCGCAGGGCAATTTTCCCCTCCCGGAGCAGCAGATACACTGTCATCTCCTCCACCCGCCGGGGGGCCTTCTTCCTCCGCACCGGCAGCTCCATTTGGATACCCAGCCGGTTGGCCTCACAGAGCTCTGCCAGCGGACAGCGCCCGCACTCCGGCGCGCCGTTGGGCAGGCAGACCGTTGCCCCCAGATCCATCAGCGCCTGGTTGAACTCCCCCGGCCGGTCCGCCGGCACGGCGGACTCCATCAGAGCCTGAACGCTGTTCCGGATCCGGGGCTCCATGATATCCTCCCGGATGTCCGCCACCCGGGCCGCTACCCGCAGGACATTCCCGTCCACCGCCGGCACCGGCTGGCCGAAGGCGATGGACGCCACCGCCCCGGCGGTGTAGGCCCCCACCCCGGGCAGCTTCAGCAGGTTCGTATAGGTTTCCGGAAACCGTCCGCCGAATGTCTCCACAATCATCAGCGCGGCTTTTTGGAGATTCCGGGCCCTGCTGTAGTAGCCCAGGCCCTGCCAGAGCTTCATGAGCTTTTCATCGCTTACATTGGCCAGGGCCTCCACCGTGGGCAGCTCCTCCATCCACGCCCGGTAGTAGGGCAGCACCGCCGCCACCCGGGTCTGCTGGAGCATAATCTCCGACACCCAGACCTTATAGGGGTCCGGCACGCCCCGCCAGGGCAGGTCCCGCTTGTTCTCATCATACCACGCCAGCAGAGGCCCGGTCATGGCACGCAAAAGCTCCTGTTTTGTCATCTCTTTCTCCTATCCGAACCGGGCGGCAAACCCGCACCGGCGGCACAGCTCCTCGCTGGGCTTCCCCTGGGAGAAGCCCTCATAGACAGCCCGGGCCCTGGGCGAGGATAAAATCTCCTCCAGCTCCTGCTCCAGCAGGTTCCCCAGGGGGACATCCCCCTCGTGGTCCAGGCAGCAGGGCGCCACCGTCCCGTCGCAGAGCACCGCCGCCTGGTCCCGCAGGCCCAGGCAGAACCGGGTTCCTGTCTCCGGCGCGTCCAGGTCCGGCCAGTCGAATTTTTCCGCCCGCTCCAGGTACAGCCGCTCCCCCAGCCGCCAGCTCCCCTGGCGGGGCCGGGGCAGCTCCAGGGGGTGGACGCCCAGCTTTTCCCGCAGGAAGGCGTAAATCTCCCCGTTGCGCTCCTCCGCCCCGCCGATGTTCCACAGCCGCAGGGCGCAGATGACCCCCGCTCCGGACAGCGCCAGGGCGCTCTCCCACACCCCGGCGAGGTAATCTCCCAGCTTCTCCAGGCCGTTCCCCTCCGCGCTGTGGAGGGAGACGCTGAGCTTATGGAGGGCCGGGGCGGCCAGCAGCAGGTCCGTTTTCTCCTCCAGCAGGGTCCCGTTGGTGGTCAGGCACGCCCGGAAGCCCTCCTCCCCCGCAATAGCGAGGAGCGTCCCCAGCTCCGGGTGGAGCAGGGGCTCCCCCATGACGTGGAAATAGAGATACCTCGTGTGCCCCCGCAGCCGCCGGGCGATCCGGCGGAGCTCCTCCGCGGACAGGAACCGCCCCTCCCTCCGGGTGCCCGGGCAAAAGTCACAGCGGAGATTACAGATATTCGTAATTTCGACATAGACGCGCTTGAGCATGGCTGTTCCGCTCCTTCTTTGCGGGGTCATTGTACCACGGGCCGGCCCTTTTTGCAACAGGAGCAGCGTCGAGAGATGCCCCGGCCACCCGGGCGGGGCATTCCCAGCCAAAGAGCTGCCTCGCCTGATTCATATATAACGAAGGTCAAAAATCCTGACAAACGGGCTGCCCAAAATATTCCAGACGCTGATTTATGAGACGGGCGTGAAAAAGCGCAGCATGGGTATTGACAGATTGAAATCAATATGTTACAATCTGGTTACAATTATGACAAACTAATCAAAGCAAAGGAGTTGATCGCTATGCCTCAGCAGGAGGGCCTCATCTATAAGCGCCATCCTCTGCGCCGCGTCGGAAGCATGATCTACTATGGCTCTATGGCCGATCCCTTCATCATCCTGATGCAGGTGAAGGACAGCCGTAAGGAAAAGGATCTGGAGCTGGCCACGAGAGTGACCGTGGAGCTCCAGCGCACCGCCCCCGACTGCCGCAGCCGGGACCGGGTGGTTAAAAAGAGCGAGAAGGACAGCCTCTACGCCGCTATGGACATCTCCGCCATCTGGCTGGAGCGCGCGCTGGCCGGCAAGTAGCCGGGAGCGCGGATTGCGCAGAGAATTGAAAACTTAACTAAGGATGAGGTTTTACAAATGAGAGCTATCACAAAGCACATTGCGCTGGCCCTCGCGGCCGCCGTTTTTCTGACCCTGACCGCCGCTGCCGCCGAGCTGGGCACCGGCGTGGTCGCCGCCGACTCCCTGCGGATGCGCAGCGAGCCCTCCACCGACGCGGCCACCGTTACATATCTTCTCCAGGACACCCAGGTTTCCGTTATCGAGCGGCTGGACGACTGGTATCAGGTCGTCTACGGGGGCTACACCGGCTATGTGGCCGCTGAGTTCCTGAGCTTCACCCCCGCCGAGACCCCCGCCGTCTCCACCGCCTCCGTGGTTACCCAGAGCCCCGCCAGCGAGCCCAGCCCCCTGGCCGTTATCACCGGCAGCGGCGTGAATTTCCGCCCCACCGCCTCCATCGAGGAGGAGCCCCTGGCGATTCTGGACCGCGGCGCCATCGTCATTCCCATGACTCCCGGCGAGGAGTGGTGTGAGGTGGAGTATGCCGGCCAGGTGGGCTACGTCAACGCCGACTATATCAATCTCAACGGCCTGACCAGCGAGACCGGCCGCATCACCGGGGACTGCGTGAATGTCCGGGACGTTCCCTCCACCGACGGCGGCATCGTCACCAAGGTTTACGCCGGCTCCTCCGTGGACCTGCTCTCCCGGATGGAGGGCTGGTATGAGGTCTCCTGCGGCGGCGTTGTTGGCTATATCTGCGACGAGTACCTCCGCGAGGTCGTCCCCGGCGAGCCCAGCGCCATCGGCTATGACATCGTGGCCAAGGCCAAGGAGTACCTGGGGACCCGCTACTCCTACGGCGGCTCCTCCCCCAGCGGCTTTGACTGCTCCGGGTTTACCATGTACATCTTCAGCCAGTTCGGGTACAGCCTGCCCCACTCCGCCACCTCCCAGTGGAACAACTCCGGCGAGTATGTGGACCGCAGCGACCTCCAGGCCGGCGATCTGGTCCTCTTCTGTGACCCCTCCCGCAGCGCGGGCAAGGCCTGCTCCCATGTGGGCATCTACATCAGCGACGGAAACTTCATCCACTCCTCTTCCTCCAGCAGCGGCGGCGTTATCATCAGCAGCCTCGACAGCGGCTACTACAACACCTATTACAAGGGCGCCAAGCGCGTTGCCTGACCGGATTTGGAAAACTGAACTGCCGGCGGTCCCGCAGGGGACCGCCGGTTTTTTGTGCCCTGAGCCGATCAGGCGTAAAAGCTCCGGATAGCCCTGGCGAAGAACTCCGCGCACCCCGGGGCCACCGCCTCATAGTAGGCGGCAAACCGCGGGTCCTGGCTGTACGCCTCCACCAGCTGGATATGCGCCTCCCGGGAGAACATGGCCTCGTTCCAGTAGTGCAGCAGCCAGTCCCTGTGGAGGCGGCAGGCCTCCCGGGCGTCCTCGCCCGCCGGGTCCCCGGCGGCTATGGCCCTGCGGAGGGCGTCCTTGTATCCCTGCTCCTCGGACTGCATCTGCCTCCACTCCTCCTCCGACATACCGGCCACCCGCTGGTTGGCCCCGCCCGCTGCGGCATCGCCCCAGCGCCGGCGGACCTCCTGGCCGTAAGCGGCCTCGTTTTCCCGGATGACCTGCTGTTTCAGGTCCTCGAATTTTTCCTTGTCTGTCATAGCTGTCTCTCCTTCCAAGTTGTCGAGTGTGCGGCGGACCTTGTGGATGAGCTCCTCCACCTCCCGCCGCCGGTCCAGGAGACGATCCAGATGTCCCCGCAGGATCCCGGTCCGGTCCAGCCCCGGCGCGTCCAGGAGAGCCCGGATCTCCTCCAGGGGCAGGCCCAGCTCCCGGTAGACCAAGAGCCGCCGCAGCCGCTCCACCTCCGCCGGACCGTACCGCCGGTAGTCGTTGGCCCCGTCCCGGGCGGGGCGCAGCAGGCCGATGGCGTCGTAGTAGCGCAGGGTTCGGGGCGTCAGCCCCGTCAGCTCCGAGAGCTGCTTGACGGTGTAGGACATCGGTTTTTCACCTCCATGAGAACAAGATACCCTATGACGCGGCGTCAAGGTCAAGAGGTTTTTTCACTTTTTTGACGCACGGCTTTGATGGTATGCGTCGCGCCCCAGTTTTTCAAAATGCTGACGCTGGAAAATCCCGCCTCTCTCAGGATTTCTATTTCATGCGCCGTTGTCAGCGGCGTGTCATAGTGATAGAAGGCATCGTCCGTGATTTTCTCCGCCTGCTTCAGCTTTTTGAGCGTATCGAAGTACTCCTTTTCCAGCTCGTCTGTCTCCGCGAAATAATCCGTCAAAATAAAGTATCCATCCTCCGCCAAGGCGTGAAACACTTTTTTATAGAGCGCGCGCTTTTGATTCCCTGTAAAGTGGTGAAGTGATTCAACCGATACAGCCGCCGCGTACCGTCCGGCTTCAAAGGGCTCGTCAAAATAGGAGCCGTTGATAAGCCGCAGCGATTTATTCGGAAATTTTTTCGCAAGCGTGCGCAGCATTGCCTCGGACAAGTCGATTCCTGTTACACACGCCCTTGGATTCAAAGCGAAATATTCTTCCAGCTCCAGCCCTGTTCCGCAGCCCAAATCAAGGACCTCCGTGTTTGCCTCCGCCGGCAGCTGCAAGGCAGTGAATTTGTAAAACTCGTCCGCGCCCTCGATTTCCGTCAGCATATGTTCATCATAGCCGGCCACTCTGTTTTCAAAGAAGCTGTCCATTTTCTCTAACATAAATTACCTCCTTTGTTCTTTTCGAGGCTCCGCCACAAAATGTCCGCGTTTGAACAGGGAGAGCTCGGAGCCATATTGGATCGCCAGGGCCTCGTCGTTGGCGAGAAATTTCTCATACAGCTCCGCCGGGATTTTCCGCGGCGAAACCCGCTCATAAATCGGGATATTCAGCGTGTGCCCGCACCTGCGGCACTGGTAGATCAGCCAGACGTCCAGCTTATTCTTGTTGGCGTTGACACGGAACCGCCGGGTGCTGACAAAGGGCATCTTTTTTCCGCACCCGCCGCAGCGGTGGATGACGGTATACTCTCTTTGATTTGTATAGCCCATCGTATCTCCTGTGGATGTTCGATACGGCGGCTATCACAGATATCCTTATTTTCTTAAAATTTGCAATAGCCGCGCTATGCAAACTGTACCGGTCTGGTCAAAGCAGATTCCTCCTCTCACTCGTCCATCTCCATTTCCTCCAGGCCCTCCGCTGTCAGCAGGTACAGCCTATCGCAGACCTCCCGCAGAAACTTCCGGTCATGGGACACGCTGATGATGGTCCCGCCGTATTCCCGCAGGGCCTGCCGGACCCTGGGACCCGACAGGGGCGAGAAATTCCGGGTGGGCTCATCCAGCACCAGCACGTCGGACCCCTCCAGCATCATTTTAGTCAGCAGCAGCTTGGCCTTCTGCCCGCCGGAGAGGGCGGCAATGGGGTGGGTCATCTCCTCCCTGGCGAAGCGGACGCTGCCCAGGAAGGTCCGGGCCCTGGTTTCCGCCTCCCGGTCCCCGCCGGGGGCCAGGTACTCCACCGGCGTGATATCCGGCGGCAGGGTGTCGGCGTAGTCCTGGGGCATATAGGCGGCCTTCAGGTCCTTCCGAGCCAGGAGCTGGCTGGCAATACAGCGCAGTAAAGTGGTTTTCCCTGTCCCGTTGGGGCCGATAATGCCCACCTTTTCCCCGCCCATCACCCGCAGGCGGATACCTCGGCTGAGGACGCTCCCCCCGACTGCCAGCATCTCCAGCTGTAGAGCCAGCACCACCTTTCCGGCAGGAAGGGAAATCTCAGGGGCAAACCGGAGGAACACCGCCTCCTCCACCTCCGGCAGCTGGGTCATTCTCTCCGCCTCCCGCTCAAACCGCCGGCCCATGGACTGAACAGCGTGCATTTTTTTCTTCAGCAGGCGGCCCTTGCCGGGGTCCTGGCGGCTGACTGTGTTCTGGGCGTGCTCCACGCTCTGCTGGATACGCCGGTACCGCTCCATCTTCTTGCTGTATTCCGCCTTTTCCCGCCGGGCCTGCTGGGTCTGATAGGCGATGGCGCCGGACCGCCGCTGGGCATAGGCGGCGTACTCCAGCCGGTGGACGGTGCAGCGGGGCGGCTTGCCCTCCCGGGGGTGCTCCATGTGGAGGATGACATTGGCTGTGTTCTCGATGAGCGTCTCGTCGTGAGACACATAGAGCACCGTGCCCTCGTAATCCCGGATGAAATTCTCCAGCCACGCCAGGGTGTCCACATCCAGATCGCTGGAGGGCTCGTCCAGCAGCAGGACTGCCGGACGCCGGAAGAGCAGGCGGCTGAGCTGGAGCTTGATCCGCTCCCCGCCGGAGAGCGTCCCGGCAGGCCGGTCGCTGAAATACTCCTCCACCGGGAACTGGAGCCTCCGGGCGATATCCCCCAGTTCCCTGGGCGTCAGCTCGTAGAAGTCCGGCGCGGCGGCGCAGTACTCACAGATGCCGCCGGCCTTTTCCGCCTCCGTCAGGTCCTGGGACAGGTAGCCCATGGAGCCGGTCTGGCCGGAGCGTACGCCGCCGGCCTGGCAGTAGGGCTCCACCAGGGCGGGATCAAAAATCCACTTGAGGAGGGTGGATTTCCCGTTTCCCTCCTCGCCGATGACGGCGGCCTTGTCGCCGTCGTTCAGCACAAAGGAAAAATCCTCCGCCAGCACCCGGAGATCCCGCCGGTGTACCAGCGTCAGATGGTCAATTTGAAGCATAGTGGGCCTCCCTTCCGCCGCCGGGGGAAGCTCCCGCCAGCGGCAACAAAAAACTGCTCCCGGCACGCCGGAAGCAGCAGAACACCACAGGGCGCGCCGAAGCAAGACGCTCCGGCCTCACGACCCGGCATCCTCTGACTTTCGGCGGCAGGAAATCTGCGCATACCGGCGGTATGCGCGTCTGGTACACTCCTGTTGCACGAAAATCAGATTAGTCGATCATGCTTTCACCCTTTCTTTTCGATTGAGGATAGTATACCACAGACTGGGAAAAAATCCAGTTACAGTTCTGTTACAGGCTCTAAGGCATATTTTTTCCCCGATTGCGCAGGATATGGGGCGAAGCAGTCCAAAGCGAGGAGGAATGAAGGATGAAAAACTATGAAGTCGTCCGGGAGGTCTTTGACCCCTGCGGCCACGACCCCCAGGGCAAGGACCGGGAGATTTTGGAGCTGTGCCTGGAGGACCCGGCGCTCTATGTGCAGGAACAGTACAAGCGGGAGCGGACCGTGGAGTTCCTTACCGCCAATCAGAACGGGTGCCCGGTGATCGAGGCCGTCCTGGAGGGCGGGCGGAAGCACCGGTATACCTTCTGCGAGCTGTGAGAAAAGGTCCGGCTGGCATCTGCCAGCCGGACCCCGCAAATTTACACAAAAGTCGGAAGCTGTTCCCACGTTTGTCTGGACAAATCGCCCGAAGTGTGGTAATCTGTAGGGAACATCAACCACCAAGCGCGGGCCCTCCGGCCCTGTCAAGAAAGGAAGGTACGCTATGGGAACCGAGAGCTATACCGGCAGGATCAACCGCAAGCTGAACAAGAAGCTGCGAATTGTGGAGGTGGCCGCCGGGCGGGAGAAGGCCGACCTGGTCCTGAAGAACGCCTCCTATGTCAATGTGTTTTCCAACGAGATCTGTCGCGGGGATATTGCCGTGGCGGAGGGGCTCATTGTGGGCATGGGGACATACAGCGGCGAGACGGAGGCGGACATGACCGGAAAGCTGGTCCTCCCCGGCTTCATCGACGCCCACATCCATCTGGAGAGCGCCATGGTCTCTCCCAGGGAGTTCGTCAAGGCGGTGCTGCCCCACGGCACGACTACCGTCATTACCGACCCCCACGAGATTGCCAACGTTATGGGCACAGACGGCATTGAGTATATGCTCCAGGCCACCGAGGGCCTGCCGGTGGACGTGCGCTTCATGCTGCCCTCCTGCGTGCCCTCCACGCCTATGGATGAGAGCGGGGCGGTGCTGGACTACCGGACCATCGACTCCTTCTACGACCATCCCCGGGTCCAGGGGCTGGCGGAGATGATGAATTTCCCCGGCGTTATCGGGGCGGACCCCCAGGTCATTGAGAAAATCGTCGCCGCCCAGGCCCATCACAAGAAGATCGACGGCCACGCCCCGGACCTCCAGGACAATGACCTCAATGCCTACATAGCCGCCGGCGTCTACTCCGACCACGAGTGCCACGACGCCGCCGACGCCGTCGCCAAGCTGGAGCGGGGCCAGTTCATCATGATCCGGGAGGGCACCGCCGCCCACAACCTGGAGGCCCTGCTGCCCCTGCTGACGCCGAAGTACGCGGACCGGTGTATGTTCTGCTGCGACGACAAGCACCCCAGCGACTTGCTGGAGAAGGGGCACATTGACTACAATGTAAAGGAGGCCATCCGCCGGGGCGCGGACCCGATTCTGGCGGTGAAGGTGGCCTGCCACCACGCGGCCCGGTACTTCCAGCTGAACAACCGGGGCGCGATTGCGCCGGGATATTTCGCGGACTTTGTTGTCATTGACAGCTTCCAGGACTTCAATATTCTCCAGGTGTACAAGAAGGGCGTGGAGATGTACGACGGCAAGGAGGTCCACGAGTTCAAGGCCCCGGAGATTGACCCCTACCTGGCGAAGCGGGCCCACGACACCTTCCATGTGGCCCATCTGACGGCGGAGGACTTCTCCGAGCGGAGGCCCAGGGGCATCATCGGCATGGTGCCCGGGGAGCTGGTGACAACGGACCAGGGCTATTCAGACCATATCGACCCGGAGTGGGATATTCTGAAAATCGCTGTTATTGAGCGGCACAAGAACACCCGCCATATCGGCATCGGCTATCTCCAGGGCTACGGCCTGAAGAGGGGCGCGGTGGCCACCAGCGTGTCCCACGACTCCCACAATATCATCGTGGTGGGGGCCAATGAGGAGGACATGGCGGCGGCCGCCAACCGGATCACCGAGAACCGGGGCGGCATCGTCGTAATGGAGAACGGGGAAATTCGGGGAGAAGTCGTGCTGTCCATCGCGGGACTGATGAGCGACGACACTCTGGAGAACGTGAACGGGGCCCTGGAGAGCGCCAAGGCGGCGGCCTTTGCCCTGGGCGTCAGCAGGGACATCGATCCCTTTATGACTCTGAGCTTCATGTCCCTGCCGGTGATCCCGACGCTGCGGCTGACCACCAGAGGGGTCATCGACGTCATGAAGCAGCAGTATGTCTGATACAGGCGCACGGCCTCCGCGGGCTTCCCGCCTCACAGGTGGCTCCGCCGGATGAGCTCCCCCTTCAGCGCCCTCCACCGGAACAGGAGCAGGGCGGCCAGCGCAAGGACGCTGAGGCCCGCGCAGACCACCGAGGGGTAGGCCATCCACAGCGTGCCGCACAGCAGCGGGATCAGCGGAAGAAATCCCGCCGTCACACAGATGCTCAGATAGAGCAGGTAGTCGGCAGGGCGCAGCCGCAGCGCCCGCGCGGTGATGACCACGGCGAGCTGCATACAGGGGATGAAGCAGGGTATTACAAAATTGACCGACCAGCCCCTGAAGCCGGTGCGCCAGTCCCACGCGAGGACCAGCGCCAGCACGAGGGCCAGCAGCCAGACGATGGCCTTCATGGGACTGCGCCGCTTCCACAGCGCGACGCCGATGACCAGCCACGCGCTGGCCAGTCCCCCCGCCACAAACAGGACCCACCAGCCCCCCGCTGGGAAGCAGTAGTTGACGGCGGTGCATACGGCCAGGACCGCCACTGTGAGCAGGGCCGCCAGGCGCGCGAGCAGCCGGCGCGGCCTCTCCTCCCCCGGCAGGACCGGGTAGACATTCTCCTCCGGCCTGCCGGTCAGCGGCCCCTGGCACAGCGGACAGCGGTCCATGGACCCGGACAGGGACACGCCGCATTTTTCACAGCGCAGCATCGTTACTCCTCCTCTTTTTCCGGCGCGAGATTTGTCGTCAATACGATCTCAAGCCCCATCCCCGCCAGCTCCCGGAAGAACACGCGCTCCACCTCAAGGCTCCGGAAGGGGCTTGCAAAGCTGACGACATACTCCCCGCCGAAGGAGCAGGCGCAGGCCTGCAGCATCCCCGCGCTGGTGAAAACGCTGAACCGGCGGATGAGCGCCCCCATCTCCCCGGGCATGGACACCCTTCCCACATTGGAAAAGGAGGCCGTCACGCTCCGGGCGGCCAGCCAATTCGCCGCGCGCAGAACCACGTCCTTGACCGGGAGGGGAACCAGCCGGAGGGGGATACTGTGCTCCAGCGCGCAGAGGCTGTTCATCTGCGCCCGCATCCGCTCCTCGGTCAGATTTTCCTGAAAGCCCCGCCTGACCTGCGCCAGAACTGCCTCCAGGCTGTCCTCGCCCCGGCTGAAGTCATAGCCCACGTTGATTGTCGCAAAGAAGTTTCGGGCGGACTCCGACGGGAAGTAGTTCCGCAGGTTGACGGGGATTGTGATGACTACCGGCCTTTTGCGGTCCCGCACCCGCATCCCGCTGTGGATGGCCCGGAGAAGGACCGCCGCCATCAGCTCCGTCAGGGTGGCCCCTCTGGCCCGCGCGCAGGCCAGGAGGCTGTCCAGCGGTATCCGGCCCTCCAGGATGGTGAGGCGGTTTTTCGGCAGGCGCTCCCCCCGGAGCTGATAGGCGGCGGGGGAACGGCTGAGGGCGCGGCGAGGGGGCTTCTCGTAGTATTTTTGGAAGCTGTCCGCCTGCCGCTGGAACTGGGAGGCATCGTAGGGCAGGTCCGGGTGCGGCTCTGGGAACCGGTCCGGCCAGCGCAGGAGCAGGTACTCATAGACCAGGGAGCACAGGAAATTCAACGCGCCGGCGCCGTCCGTCAGGGAGTGGTGGACCTCCAGGCTGATCCGCCTGCGGTAGTAGAGAACGCGGAAGAGCAGACCTCGGCGGGCCGCGGGGTAGAGCGGGTAGCAGGGGGGCAGCTCCTCAGGCCGGACCCTGGCGGGAAGGGCGCTGTCCTCCAGGTAGTACCAGAACCACCCCCGCTTCATCACGCAGCGGTAGATCGGGAAGCGCTCTATGGTCCTGTCCAGCGCGGTCTGGAGGAGCGCCGGGTCCACCGGCTCCTGAAGCTCGCAGGCGAAGCGGAATACCTTGGAATCGTGGGAGGACGCGGTGGAGGGAAAGATCTTGGCGGCGTTATCCAGCGTCCACCAGGACGGCAGGCTCTTGTCAGTCATGGGCTTCCTCCAAAAAGCGGTTGATGAGCTCATAGGTTCGTTTTACCTGGGGAAAGCGGGCGGGGAGCGAGAAATAGCCGTGGAGAGCGTCGGGCATTCGGTGTGTCTCCACATACGCGCCGGCCTCCCGCAGCCTTTGCCCGTAGGCCTCCCCCTCGTCCCGCAGGGGACAGTACTCCGCCGTAATGAGCAGGGTGTCCGGCTGGTCCGCCAGGCTGGCCGCGTTCAGCGGGGCGAAATACGGGTTCTCCAGGTCGGCCTCCGACCCGCGGTAGAGGGCGAGATAGTCCTCCACGCGCCTGGAGGTCAGCAGATAGCCGGTCCCGTTCTCCCGCACGGAGGGGTAGGGGGAGCGCTCCGAATGGTCGCTGCCCAGGGCCGGATAGATCAGGATCTGACGCCTGGGGCGGAATTCGCCCCGGTCCCGGGCCATCAGCGAAACGGCGGCGGCAAGATTGCCCCCGGCGCTGTCTCCAATAAGAACAATGTCCTCCGGACGCGCCCCCAGCAGCCCGGCGCTGCGGAAGATCTCCCGCGCGGCCGCGCAGCAGTCCTCCGGCGCCGCGGGAAAGCGGTGCTCCGGCGCAAGGCGGTAGTCCACCGCAGCCACGGTGCAGCCGGTGGCTGCGGCCATATCCCCGCAGACGCCGCTGTAGCTGTCGATGGTGCCGGTCACCCAGCCTCCGCCGTGAAAGAAGACCAGCAGAGCGGTCCCGGACGGCTCCGCCGGGGTGAAGAGGTGTACCGGGACATGGCGCCCTCCGCAGAGAACCGGGTGGTCCCAGACACGGTAGAGCGAGGTGTTTTTCGACCGGTGGGCAAGGAGCTTGTTGATCTCCCGCTCCACCATGTAGGTCCTTTTGATGTCGAGCTCCGGGTAGGACAGGATGCTCAGGGCCGCCCGTACTGCTTTATTGATTGCCATTATCCGCTCCTTTATGAATTTGTTTCCTTATGACAACTCTAGTTTACTTTCTGATGCCATCATAGTCAAGGATTATTGCAGCTATTTTTCCCCTCCGGCCCTTCAATTCCCCGCCAAAGAGCGGAGACGCCAAATCACCATTGCACTTTCCCGATTCTTCCGCTATACTGTGGGGGAGGAAAAAGCCGGAAGAGGAGAAATACCATGAAAATTGTCACCATCTACACCGACGGGGCCTGCTCCGGCAACCCGGGGCCCGGCGGCTGGGGGGCCATCCTGCGGTACGGGGAGCACACCAGGGAACTCTCCGGCGGGGAGAAGCAGACCACCAATAACCGCATGGAGCTCACCGGCGTCATCCGGGCCCTGGAGGCCCTCAAGGAGCCCTGCCAGGTGGAGCTGTACTCCGACAGCAAGTATGTCATCGACGCCCTGGAGAAGGGCTGGGCCAGGGGCTGGCGGGCCAGGGGCTGGGTAAAGAGCGACAAGAAGCCCGCCCTGAACCCGGACCTGTGGGAGCGGCTCCTGGAGCTGTGCGAATACCACCGGGTCAACACCCACTGGGTCAAGGGCCACGCCGACAACCCCTACAACAACCGCTGCGACCAGCTGGCGGTGGAGCAGTGGCAGAAGCTGAAGTAAAACCGGGAGGCAGCTATGGACAGAAAAGCAATGGCACAGGAGACCCTGCGGATCATCCGGCAGGGATCCTATGCGACAGAGAAGGGGCGCATTGAGATAAAGGAGGCCGTGGAGCGGTCTGTCAGGGACAGCGTCCTCATCTCCCCGGAGGAGGGGGAGCGGATTCTGGCCAGATTCAGCGCGGAGGCGGGCTGCGGCCAGCCGGAGACCCGGGTCGAAAACATCTCCACGGTGGAGGCGGTCCGCCTGCTGGCGGCGGAGGGCAGGACGGACATCGGCGTGCTGAACTTCGCCAGCGCGAAGAATCCGGGGGGCGGCTTCCTCAACGGGGCCAAGGCCCAGGAGGAGAGCCTGACCGTCTCCGGCGCCCTCTACCCCACCCTGACCGCCCATCCGGAGTATTATGAGGCAAACCGGGCGAACCGCTCCATGATGTACCTGGACTACGGGATCTACTCCCCGGAGGTGGTCCTCTTCCGAGACGGGGCCTTCAGGCTGACGGACACCCCCGTGCGGGCCGATGTGCTGACCCTGCCGGCGGTCAATATGGGCCAGGTGCTGCTGAAGGGGGAGGACGCGGCCCAGGCCAGGCGGGTGATGCGCCGGAGGATGAAGCTGGCCCTGGGGATCTTCGCGGAGAAGGGGGCAAAGCACCTGGTGCTCGGGGCCTATGGCTGCGGCGTGTTCCGCAACGACCCCAGGGAGATCGCCGCCTGGTGGCGGGAGCTGATGGAGGAGGGCATGGGGCGGCAGTTCGCGTCCGTGTTCCACGCCGTCCTGGACAGCTCCAGGGAGCAGGCGTGTATCAGGGCCTTTGAGAATTCACAGCTTGTTTACAACAAGGACATGATTTCTTCTTAAATTTCCAGTAGGATAAGAGTCAGCAAAGGGGTAATACCCGATGCGATTTCTCCCTCCTAAAACACACACAACACACGCCGGAAGCCCCTGTCCGCAAGGACGGGGGCTTCTGGTGTTCCGCGGCCCGGCGGGCGGGTCAGGAATTCATAATTTGTTTACAGCAAGGACATGATTTCTTCTTAAACTTCCAGTAGGATAAGAGTCAGCAAAGGGATAACACCCAATGCGATTTCTCCCTCCTAAAACACACAACACACACCAGGAACCCCCGTCCGCAAGGACGGGGGTTCCTGGTTCTGCGGGTCAAAAAAGCGTTTAGCCGGATAAGATTCGCCCTCTCGCCCCCCTTGTTAAAGGGGGGCGGGCCGCCGCGAAGCGGTGGCGGGGGGATTTCTGCACCCAAGGTCCCGTATTGCGCCGGATTCCCGGCAGGTGAAGGTTCCCTGCGACAAATCCCACCACCACCGGGCTTTGCCCGGCGGTCCCCTCCCTTTAACAAGGGAGGCAAGAGGATAAATCTGCCTTTTGGAGCAAGCGTTAGGCCGGCGGAATAGCCCCTCCGGGGTGTTGATGTCCCACATATCCCAGGCGGAGCGGCAGTCCGTCACCTGCCCGTTCCGGAGCTGGTCTCCCAACCGGCGGTGAATTCCATGCTGTGGACCCGGCTGGCTGCGGAGCCGTTCCAGGCCCAGACCTCCTCCTCCAGCCGGTCATAGCCCTCGTCGTCCGCCGCCTCCCGGGAGAGGATGTAGCAGCGGTACAGCTCCATCGTCCCGTCCCCGTCCAGGTCCAGCAGCCGGGCAAGGGCCAGGCCGAACCCTAGCGTAGACCGAGCTGGGGCCCTCCCGCATATTCAGGCCGATGTTGTCCTCCGGCGTGACCAGCACGTCGTAGTCCATGCTCTCCGGCACGGCCAGCGCCGCCGGCAGCGCACCCGCCAGCAGAAGCAGGCACAAGAAAAAGGCAAAAATCCGTCTCATAAAGACCTCCCGAACACAGATAAAAATCCTGCGGCGGAGCTCCGGAAAGGGGGACCGCCGCAGGATTTATTATAGGGACAGGCTCTTAGATTGTCAACTTTTATCCGATTTCAGGGACAGCCTGCCTGTCCACCCGCTCCACCGGGAAGAGCACCCCGGTCTCCAGCTGGTCAGTGGGCGTGTTGTCAGGGTCGCCGAAATAGCGGTCCATGGCGGGACCGCACATCCGATACTCAGTGTGCTCCCCCAGCCAAGCGCACAGGGCCTCATAGGCCAGGTGCAGGTTCTCATAGGCCCCCTTGTGCTGGACCGCCGCGCAGGTACAGGCAGGCTTGCTCTTGACATCCGGACCGTCCTTGTCTACCACCATCTGGGCCTCCACGTCAGAACGCTCATGGCTGAACGCCTCATCGTGGTAGAGCATCTGGATAGGTCCCGCCTGGGTCAGCCCGCGGGCGGCCGCCTCGCGGAAGAGCTCATTGAAAAACTCGTGGTACTGCTTTACGCCGATGGTTTTCCGGATGGAAAAGACCTTCTGCTCCGGGTCCTCCAGCAAAATGACATGGTATGCGTTTTCCATAACAGGAACTCCTTCCATACGGAGGATGTCCGCCTCCAGCCGGCGAAGCGCGGCCTGTCCGGCGTCCAGCTCCCGGCGGAGCGCCTCCCGCCGCCGGCGCAGGTGCTCCAGCAGCGGCCCGTCCTCCAGCGCCAGCAGCGGCCCGATCTCATGGAGCGAGAAGCCGCAGTCCTTCAGCCACTGGATACGGGCCAGGCGGGAGAGCTGCTCCTGCCGGTAGTACCGGTAGCCGTTTTTCCCCACGACCTCCGGGTGCAGCAGGCCCAGGGCGTCGTAGTGGCGCAGCATTCGGGGCGTGACGCGGCTCAGGCGGGAAAATTCACCGATGGTCAGCATGACATTCCTCCTTGTTTTGTTGTGGAACCGGTTCCTGAGGATAGGATAAGCCCTGACACAGTGGGAATGTCAAGCATTTTTTTCAAAAATTTTTGGGGCTCCTACTGCTCCTCATAGCACGCCCTGCCGCCGCCGATATACTTGGGCCGGGTCCGGGCGCAGAGCAGGATAGCCTGCCCGATATGGTCCAGGCTCAGCCGCACAGGCACCGCCACGTCCCGCAGGTGCATCCCGATGAGGGTGCCGCCGATGTCCAGCCCCGCATGGGCCCGGATATGCTCCACCGCCGCGGGCGCCCGGAAGCGCTCCCAGGCGGTGGAGGCGAAGGAGCCTCCCGCCTTGGGCCGGGGCCGGACGCTGACGGGGTCCCAGCCGTATTTCTCCGCGCAGGCGGCCTCCACAATCAGCGCCCGGTTCAGGTGCTCGCAGCACTGGGCCGCCAAAAAGACGCCCCGCTCCTCCAGGGCGGGATATATGCCCTCAAATACCGCCTGAGCAGTCTCCAGGCTGGAGCTTTTCCCGATGCGCCCTCCGGCCACCTCCGAGGAGGAGCAGCCCACCACGAACACATCCCCCGCCTTCAGCTTTGCCGTCTCCAGCAGCTCCGATACCGCCAGGGCGGACTGGGCGGTGATCTCCCGCAAATCCATCATAGTACCTCCTTATCCATCCTCCCGCGCAAAATGGAGTTTTGCGCGGGTAAAGTTCTTTTTTAGCTTCCCCTAACAAATCCCAATTCAGGCTTGCTCTCCTCGTACTTTATAAAAAAAGAATCCCTCCGCGCCGGCCAGCTGCGATATGAGCTCCATAAGCTGCCTGTCCGGGTTGTAGACGCTTATGTACAAATCGTCACCATTCAGGATGACCATTGCATTGCAAGCGGGCAGGATGATATTGATATAATCCCGCTCCTTCCAATCTCCCTCAAAGCAATGGCGGATCCATTGCGCAAAGACATCCGGTTCCGGGTTTTCCGCCAGCTCTTCTCCACATGAACACCAAAAATCATAATAACAATATAATTTGAGCAGCAGCCTGCAGAACTTTTCATTCCATTCCTTCCTGTTTTTTTGAAAGTATTCTTCAACTCTAAAATACCGCCTATCCGCCGTCTCCGGCACGGTGTATGGAAAAATATCAATCAAATAGCAGGGTTTTTCAAGAAGTTCATCAATTTTAGAAATAATATCAACCATTTTTTTAGCCCTCCAAGAGTCCGATTCAAACCTGGCCCAGGGGCACGACGCCGAATGGGGACTTTTCTTTCAAGAAAAAATGCACGCCGCTATGTCAGTCTGTCGGGCTGCTTCATTTCCCGCCAGACGGTACACATCATAGTAGTAAAACAGGCCAGCCCGCCGATCACGTCGCTGATGGGCTCGGCGGCGAACACGCCGTAGGCCCCCAGCCCCATCCGGGGCAGCAGGAGAATCAGCGGCGTGACCAGGATCACCTTCCGCAGAAGGGAGAAGAATACCGCGCTTTTCGCCCGGCCCAGGGCCACAAAGGTATTCTGCCCGATGGTCTGGAAGCTCATGGCCGCGTAGGCGGCGTAATAGATCCGCATGGTGGTCACGCCCACCTCCAGGAGCCCCGGGTCGTCGTTGAACAGCAGGATAAACACCTGGGGAAAGGCCAGCAGGAGAAGCCAGACGGCGACATTATACGTCAGGCAGGCGGCGGTCACAAACCGGATGCTCTCCCGGACCCGGCTGTACCGGCCCGCGCCGTAGTTGTAGCCCATAACCGGCTGGGCCCCTTGAGTGAGGCCGTGGATGGGCTGGAAGACAATCTCACGGACAGAGGTGATGGCGGTCATGGCCGCCACGTAGAGGTCCCCCTGGGCGCTGCCCCCGGCCAGGGCGCCGTAGGTCTGGAGCTGGGCGTTGCCCAAAGCCTGGACCAGGCTGTTGGTCACGGAGAAGGTGAAGCCGGTGAGCCCCAGGCCGCACACCCGCCTGAGGATGGGGCCGTCCAGGCCCAGGCTCTCCCGGTCCAGGCGGAGCAGAGCCCTCTTCCCGGTAAGGAATACCAGCACCCAGGCGGCGGAGCAGGTCTGGGCGATGACCGTAGCCAGAGCCGCGCCCCGGACGCCCATATTCAGGGCGAAGATGAACACCGGGTCCAGAATCAGATTGACCACCGCCCCCAGCAGCGTGGTCATCATTCCGATGCGCCCGAAGCCCTGGGAATTGATAAAGGGATTCATCCCCAGGCTAATCATCACCGGGATGGTTCCGGCCAGGTAGATGAGCAGATAGGACTTGGCGTGGTACACCGTCTCCGGGCTGCCGCCCACCAGGTAGAGAATAGGCTCGTGAAAAAGGTAGAAGAATACCGTCAGCGCCGCCCCCAGCAGGAGCAGGAAGGTAAAGCTGACCCCCATGACCCGGGCAGCCCGCCGGTCGTCCCCCCGGCCCCGGGCGATGGAGCACAGCGGCGCGCCGCCGGTGCCGCAGAGGTTGGCGAAGGCGTTGATGATATAGGTGACGGGCATCACCAGGCCGATGCCCGTAAAGGCGTCCCGGCCCACGCCGGCAATGTGGCCGATGAAGGCCCGGTCCACTACGTTGTAGAGCACCACTGTCAGCTGGGCTACCGTCAAAGGGACGGCCAGTGATAAAATATTTCTGGCAATGCTGCCCTGGGAAAAATCGTTTTTCCGCCTTGCTTCCATATCTCCGCCTCCAGCGCCTTTTTATCCCTATTGTAGGCTATTTCCCCAAGAATTGCAAGGGGCACGGAAAACAGGAACTGCATTTAAGCAGCCTTTGCGGGGCGCGGCGACCCCGGCGCGCCCTGCAAGGGCTGTTTTACAAATGGAGGGGCTGGCTGGAATTTTTCCCTTGAAAACAGGAAAGATTTACAGTATACTCTAATCAACAAAGATTTCCCGAAAGGAGGCCGGCTATGAGCACCGTCATCACATCCATCGACCGCCGCTCCCCGGCGGAGCGGGCCGGCGTCCATATCGGGGAAAAGCTCCTGGCTATCGGCGGGCGCCCCGTGGAGGACGTGCTGGACTACCGGTTCTTCGGCTACGACAGGGACCCGGAGCTGGAGCTGGAGGCCCCCGACGGCTCCCGGCGGAAGGTAAGGGTAAAAAAGCCGGAGGCCGAGGAGCTGGGTCTCAACTTTGAGACGTACCTCATGGACGAGCCCCGGCCCTGTTCCAACCACTGCCTGTTCTGCTTCGTGGACCAGATGGCCCCGGGGTGCCGGGAGACGCTGTACTTCAAGGACGACGACGCCCGGCTGAGCTTCCTCATGGGGAACTATATTACCCTCACCAACCTCTCCCCCCGGGAGGCCCAGCGGATTATCGACCTGCGCATCAGCCCTATCAACGTCTCCGTCCACGCCACGGACCCCAAGCTCCGCTCGGCGCTCCTGGGGAACAGGGCCGGGGCGGAGAGTCTGGAGATTATGAAGCGCTTCGGCGCGGCGGGCATTGTCATGAACGGGCAGATTGTCCTCTGCCCCGGCTGGAACGACGGGGAACAGCTCCAGCGGACCATGGAGGACATGGCCGCGTGGGGGTTTGCCAGCTGCTCGGTGGTGCCGGTGGGGCTGACGAAATACCGGGAGGGGCTGGCGAAGCTGCGGGGCGTGGACCGGGAGACTGCCCGCGAGGTGATTGACCAGGTGGAGGCGTACGGAAAAAAGTGCCTGGAGAGGTTCGGGACCCGGATGTTCTTCTGTTCGGACGAGCTGTATATCCGGGCGGAACGGCCCCTGCCGGAGGAGGAATACTACGAGGAGTATGTACAGATTGAAAACGGCGTGGGGCTGCTGCGGAGCCTGATTTCTGAGTTCGAGGCGGGATTGAGGCTGGAGGACGGGCCGGTGGAGGCCAGTCCCTACACCATTGCCACCGGGGTCAGCGCCGCGCCGTTTCTGCGGGAGCTGGCGGAGAGGGCGGCGGAGAAAACCGGCGTGTCCGGGCAGGTCGCCGCCATTGAAAATAACTTTTTTGGCCCAACGGTGGATGTGGCGGGGCTGGTGGTCGGCGGAGACCTGATTGCCCAGCTGAAGGGCCGGGCGCTGGGGGAGCGGGTGCTGATTCCGGTGAATATGCTGCGCCACGGTGGGGATGTGTTTCTGGACGACCTCCATGTGTCCGATGTGGAGCGGACGCTGGGGGTGCCGGTGACGGTGGTGGAGCAGGACGGCTTTGATTTGCTGGATGCCATGCTGGGGAGGAAATGATTTACATCGCCTCCAGCATCAGCGATACCCCCAGGCGGAAGCCCTCTCGGAACCAGTCGAGGTTGGAGGATGTCAGGGTTTCGGACTGCCGGACCTGGAGCTCTTCCACGGTATCGCCGCCCAGGCCTGGGAGGAGTTTGTCGAGGGCTTCCCCTTCCTTCCGGGTAGCCGCGCGGGTTTCCGGCGAGGGCTTGTGCTGCTCTAAAAAATAGCCCATGTAGAGCTCTTCTAATATGTCATTCATATTGACAACTCCTTTATTTTGTTATATATGAAATATACCACGGTTTTCTGTCGTAGTCAATAGGAGTACGCCAGTTTTTCTAAGTATTTTGAGGTAGCGTATGGAACACAGCGAAAGAATCTTTGAAATTATTGAGGGCAGAGGGATTACCTCATATCGCCTATCGAAAGCGACCGGCATTGCGGAAAGTACCTTCGGACAATGGCGGAAATGCCCTTCTTCTAACATTAGGTCCGGCAATTTGGTCTTAATTGCCGATTATCTCGGCTGTTCCGTCGACTACCTTCTGGGCCGGACCGAGGACCCGGAATTGCATCAGAAATAATGTGCTCTGCGGGAATCCCCCCGCCACGCCTGCGGCGTGGCCCTCCCCCCTTTAACAAGGGGGGCAAGGGGACTGGCGCAGTCCTTGAGATGATTCGCCCTCTCGCCCCCCTGTTAAAGGGGTGCAAGGGGACCGGTGCAGTCCTTGGGATGATTCGCCCTCTCGCCCCCCTTGTTAAAGGGGGGAGGGCCGCCGCGAAGCGGTGGCGGGGGGATTCGTCGCAGGGAACCCCCATCAAAGTCAGCACCAGAGAAAAGAGAGTGTCGCAGGGAATCCCCATCAAAGTCAGCACCGAAGAAAAGAGGGCGTCGCAGGAAACCTCCATCAAAGTCAGCACCGGACAAGAGCGGCAGGGGGGCGGGGGGATTCCGCGCCATCCTCCCATACGACTCACACCAACCGAAACGGAGAAACATCATGCCAAAACCCATCATCGCCATTGTAGGCCGTCCCAACGTAGGCAAATCGGCCCTGTTCAATAAATTGATTGGACGCCGCGTCTCCATTGTGGAGGATACACCCGGCGTCACCCGGGACCGCATCTACGGGGAATCCGACTGGAACGGGCGGAAATTCACCCTCATCGACACCGGCGGCATCGAGCCCCGCACCGACAGCGAAATCCTCACCTTTATGCGGGAGCAGGCCGGTATTGCCATCAGCCACGCCGATGTGATTGTATTCCTCACCGATATCAAGACCGGCCTCACCGCCTCCGACCAGGAGGTTGCCAATATGCTGCAAAAGAGCGGCAAGCCCATCGTCCTGGCGGTAAACAAGATGGACTCCACCGGGACTGTGAATCCGGATTTCTACGAGTTCTACAACCTGGGCCTGGGGGACCCCATCGCCGTCTCCGCCGTCCACGGCCACGGCACCGGCGATTTGCTGGATGAATGCGTCAAGTACTTTCCCCCGGAGGCGGGCGAAGAAGAGGAGGACGACGCTATCCAGGTGGCCATCATCGGCAAGCCCAACGTGGGCAAGTCCTCCCTGACCAACAAAATCCTGGGCCAGCAGCGGACCATCGTCAGCAACGTGGCCGGCACCACCCGGGACGCTATCGACAGCTATTTCGAGAACGAGAGCGGTAAATATGTCTTTATCGACACCGCCGGGATGCGGAAAAAATCCAGGGTGGATGAATCCATCGAGCGCTACAGCGTCCTCCGGGCCCAGATGGCCATCGAGCGCTCCGATGTGTGCCTCATCATGATCGACGCCCAGGAGGGCGTCACCGAGCAGGACACCAAGGTGGCCGGCATGGCCCACGACGCCGGAAAGGCCAGCATTATTGTCGTCAACAAGTGGGACCTCATTGAGAAGGACGGCAAGACCATGGACCGGATGCGGGAGGAGATCCGCCGGGACCTGGGCTATATGACCTACGCCCCCATTCTCTTCATCTCCGCCATGACCGGCCAGCGGGTGGACCGGCTCTTCGAGCTCATCCAGTATGTCAACAACCAGGCGGCAACAAGAATCACCACCGGAATGCTCAACTCCGTCCTGGCCGATGCCCAGACCAGGGTCCAGCCCCCCACCGACAAGGGCCGGCGGCTGAAAATCTACTATATGACCCAGGCGGGGGTGAAGCCCCCCCACTTCATCTGCTTCTGCAACGACGCGCGGCTGTTCCACTTCTCCTATCAGCGATATTTGGAGAATCAAATACGCACAGTATTTGGCCTGGAGGGGACGCCCATCAGAATGACCATCCGCCAGAAGGGCGACAAGGAGGATTGATGCTGTTATGCCTGCAAGCGCAATGGACTGGCTTCGCTATTTTGCTGTTGTGATGCTGCCCGCGGCGGCCATCGCCTATCTCTGCGGCTGCTTCAACGGGGCGGTGATCGTCTCCAAGTACATCCTGCGGGACGACATCCGCACCCACGGCAGCGGCAACGCGGGGCTCACCAACTTCTACCGGACCTTCGGCGGGCCGCTGACCCTGGCGGTCATCCTCACCGACGCCCTCAAGGCGGTGGCGGCGCTGCTCATCGGCGGAATGCTGCTGGGGCCCCCGGACACCAGCTTCATCCCCCGCCTGGTGAGGCCGTCGGCCAGGGCGGCGGAGTTCTTCACGATCTGCTGCTGGTAGGCTTTAAACCCGGGGGTC
>JAAWHO010000151.1 GCA_022795905.1 Oscillospiraceae bacterium | reverse complement strand
ACCTTCTTCCGGTTGCCCAGGCTCAGCTCCCGAATCCGCTTTTTTCCGTCCAGCTCCAGGGCCTCGCAGAGGGCGGCGGCGTCCCGCCGGCAGTCCCGCCTGCGCAGGTCCGCCGACAGACGGATGACCTCCGAGGCCCGCAGATTGGGGTAGAACATGGCCTCCGAGGGCATATACCCCACCTGGGAGAGAATGGCGGTCCGATTCTTCACGCAGTCCAGGCCCATGATTTTCGCGGACCCGCCGGTGGGGGAGAGGAGGCCCAGCAGCGTGCGGATGGTGGTGGACTTCCCCGCTCCGTTGGGGCCGATGAAGCCGAAGCAGCTCCCCTCGGGAACGTGAAGGGTCAGGTCCGTGACGCCCCTAGCCCTGCCGTAGGATTTTGTGAGATGTTCCATCTGAATCATAGGTATTCCTCCTTATAGAATTGCCTTTTCAGCATATCCGCGTACTTTTTGTACTCCTGGAACAGGGTTTCAATCTCCTCCGCCGTATCGGCGCCGGTGCGGGCCATCATGCCCTCGGCGGTCAGGGTCAGCAGGCGGATGACCTCCCAGGGGTCGATGTCCTCCTTGAATTTATACAGGTCCATCCGGGCGAGAAAATCCCTGGAGGTGGACTCCAGCAGGCTGTTGAGCCCCTTCCGCAGGTGGGGAGAGAGGAGGCTGTCCCGCTCGTAGTAGGCCCGCATGACAAACCGGAACAGTCCGGGGCAGCGGCGGACCATGTCCATCTTCACCTTCTGCCCCATCTCCAGAGCCAGGAAAAAGTCTGTCTCCCCGAAGTCGTAGGTGATCATCATGTACTTTTTGATGCACACCTCCAGGGCATAGTGAAACAGATACAGGTACAGCTCCCGCTTGTCCTTGAAGTAGTGGAACAGCAGGCCCTTTGACACACCGGCCCGTTTTGCGATAGAATCGGCGGAGGTCTTTTTGAAGGTGTTGTCCCCGAATTCCAGCATGGCGCTGTTTCGGATGAGGTCCTGCCGCTCCTCGGGCAGGGAGAAGAATTTCTTGTTCACGGTCCCGCCTCCCCTCCCCCACACCATACCGCCGTTGACCATTTTGGTCAACACCTCCGGCAAAAAAAATTTTTTCCTCCTGTGGGATATTCCGCCGTCCCGGCGGGTATTCCAGGTGAGACGCGTTTCAAGGAGAGTCCTGCCCTATGCTGACAGAACGGGAATTCACCGCCGCGGCGGAACAATATCTGGATATGGCCTACCGCCTGGCCCTGAGCGCCTGCGGCAGCGCCGCCGACGCCGAGGACGCGGTGCAGAACGCCATGCTGCGGCTGTGGCGGACGGACACGGCGTTTGAGGGCGGGGAGCACCTGCGGCGGTGGATTATCCGGGTGACGCTCAACGAGTGCCGCCGCATCACCGGCCACCCCTGGCGGAGGCGGAGCGTGCCCCTGGAGAGCTGCCCGGAGCCGGTCCTTGAGGACCGGGAGAAGCGGGCGCTGTGGGAGGCCGTGGCGGCACTGCCGGAGAAGTACCGGGTGCCCCTGTATCTCTACTACTATGAGGGGTACGATGTAAACGAGGTGGGGGAGCTGCTGGACTTGAAGCCCTCCACCGTACAGACCCGGCTGGCCAGAGGGCGGGAGAGGCTGAAAAAACTGCTGACGGAGGACTGAGCCATGGAGAAACAATACAGGGAATTATTCGACGGGGTTCGCGCCTCCCAGCGCCTGCGAACGGAGGTATTGAACATGAACAAGCTGGAACGGAACGAGAAGCGCCGGGGCCTGGGGGCTCGGCACGTGCTGGCCCTGGCGGCGGTCATCGCCCTGCTGTCGGTGGTGACGGTCGTGGCAGTGGCCCAGGTGGAGGCGGACCCCACCCTGGGGAACCTCTTTGTGGGGGATGACGCGGGCTACGGCCAGAGCAGCGGCATTGTGGGCCGTCAGGTGGAGCACAACGGCTGGAAGGCCACCGTCACCGACTGTGTGGGGGACAAGTACCGGGCCTATATCGGCATCGAGGTGGAGGCCCCGGAGGGAACCGTTTTGGATGAGGGCCTGTACGCCATGTGGGTGGACAACGACTTCGACACCGGCGGAAGAGAGGAGAGGCCTTACTCCTACGGGGGGTTTGCCTACTCCTTTGAGGACGACGACCCCACGGACAACAAGGTCCGCCTGCGCTATGACTGGGCCTCCAGTGACGGAGGGGCCAATCATGTGAAGCTGCGGCTGAAGCTGTCGGACTTCCACGAGAACCACGGCTATCTCTATGAGGAGCGTAATTGGGACCGGGAGACCCTGTGCGAGGGCGAGTGGGACTTTGGCTGGATGGACATCGACTACACCGACAGCATGATCCATCTGGAGCCCAACGTGGAGATCCCCGGCGGGGACGGGCTGGTTCTGGCAGCGGCGGATGTCTCGCCCCTGGGGATTCGGCTCTATTACGAGGGGCATATCTGGTATGTGGATTGGGTGGACAACTGGTTTGTCCCCAACGTGGCCGGGACCGTCCGGGTTCTGGACGTGGACGGAAATGATCTGCTGGAGAACCGGGAGATCGAGAGCTTTGCCGGGTACTACTCCTTTACCCCCCGCTACGACGAGAGCCGGGAGATGGCGCGGCTGAACATTGTGGATTTGGACCGGATCGGGTCCATCGTGGTGGCCGGGATCGAAATTCCGGTGAATCAGTAGGAAAAATATCGGGCCGGGAGAGCTTTCTCCCGGCCCGACGCCTGTTTTTGATAGAGGCTGCTGCTTGCTCTCTTCTTGTGCCTTCTCGTTGTGAAGCGTTGTGACGCTGCATTGCCAGCAAGAGCCGCATATTGAGAGAGTTGATGTTGTATTATAGTAAAAGCAGTTGAAAAAAGGTTACATATCGAGTAGAATGAGGACATGAGTTATTCAAAAAGATATAGAGAACGGACAATAGAATATCGGCAGGC
>JAAWHO010000150.1 GCA_022795905.1 Oscillospiraceae bacterium | reverse complement strand
GCCATCCAGGAGCTGCAAAAACGGATCGTGACCGAGTGGCTGCCCGGCTCCGGCTACGAGTGGGCCCAGGCCCCGGATATCGAGGTCTATCTGTCCGCGCCCGGGGAGGAGGAGTCCAGATTTCAGGTCTGGCTGCCGGTTCAGAGAACGTCCGGTAAATAAAACCTAGTTTTTGTTGACCTAACAGTCCCGCTGAAGCCATTCAGCAGGGCTGTTTTGACCCATGTTAACTTTAGTTGACAGATTTCCAGGGGCTTTTGGTTGACGGTGCGGGAGAACATCTGCTATGGTAGGAGTAGAAAAGGAGGTTTTTCCTATGAATTTTGCGGAACATTTAATGACCCTGCGGAAACAGCGGGGGTGGTCACAGGAGGAGCTGGGTAATCAGATCGGTGTCACCCGGCAGACGGTGTCCAAGTGGGAGATGGGCCAGAGCACCCCGGAGCTGGAAAAGCTGGTGGAGCTGTCCCGGCTTTTCGGCATGTCCATCGACCGGCTGGTGGGCGTGGAAGAGGCAGAGGAGCGGCGCGACCCCTGGGAGGTGGCTGAGAATCCGGCCAGGGTGTGCGCCTGGGGCCCATTATATGAGTACATCAGCCCTGTAAAGGTATTTGGTCTGCCGCTTGTCCATATCCATCTCGGCTACGGTCCCCGGCTGGCGAAGGGGATCGTTGCCATCGGCAACTGCGCTATGGGAGTGGTGGCTATCGGCGGCTACTCCCTGGGGCTGCTCTCCTTTGGAGGCGTCAGCCTGGGGCTGCTCCTGGCTCTGGGCGGGGTCGGCTTGGGGTTGTTCTCCCTGGGGGGACTGGCCGTAGGAGGCTTTGCGGTGGGCGGCTGCGCCGTGGGGCAGTGGCTCGCCATTGGCGGTGGGGCCTTTTCCAACTACCTGGCCATCGGGGGAAGCGCCTGGTCCGGGGGGCTGGCCATCGGCGGCTCCGCCTATGGACATGTTGCGATTGGTTCTCAGGCGGCAAAAGGTATGTACACCTTTGTCCGGGATGGGGGCGGAACAATGAGCGGGGCGGATATTTGGACCGTTATCAAGCAGGAATTTCCCCGCATGTGGGACTGGGTTAGAACGGTTATCCGGTGGGTCCTCGGCTGACAGGCATATCTGCTTGTCAACCCGCATAGTGTAGGGAGGAAGGAGGGTTTTCCTATGACACTTTACCCCTACGACCGTCAGGCGGCGGTGGACTACGCTCACCGCTGGGCCTATCACCGAAACCCCGATTTTTACAGCTTCGATGAACTGGGAGGCGACTGTACCAACTTCGCCTCCCAATGTCTTTATGCCGGCGCCGGGGTGATGGACTACACGCCCACCTTCGGCTGGTACTACAACAGCCAATACAGCCGGGCCCCCGCCTGGACAGGGGTGCCCTTTTTTTACAACTTCCTCACCCGGAAGAAGGAGACCCCCGGTCCGGTGGGAGAGGAGGCGGAGCCGGCCGGTCTTCTGCCTGGAGACTTTGCCCAGCTTCGTTTTGCGCCCGGCCCCTTCGCCCACAACCCGGTCATTGTGTCGGTGGGCAGTCCGCCCGCCCTGGACAACATCCTGGTTGCCGCCCACAGCGAGGACGCCGACTACCGGCCTCTGTCCACCTACCCTATTCAGGGGGTCCGGTTCCTCCATATTGTGGGGGTGCGTCGTTGACCTGGACCGCTATCTGTGATAAGATGGACCGAAAGGGGGGACGGAGGGATGCGCCAGCTGAAAAAGGCTTATTTAGAAATCACCAACCTGTGCAACCTGAACTGTGCGTTCTGCCCTGGCACCCGGCGCCCCCAGGGCTTCCTCGCCCCAGAGGATTTCCGGTCCTTTGGGGAGAAGCTGCGTCCCCACACGGAGTATCTGTATCTCCACCTTATGGGGGAGCCGCTCCTTCACCCCCGGCTGGAGGAGCTTCTGGCCCACGGGGAGGAGCTGGGGTTCAAGGTGATGATTACCACCAACGGCACGCTGCTGGACAGACAGGGGGCGCTTCTGTGGCGCAGCTTGGCGGTGGAGAAGGTGAGCATCTCCCTCCACTCCTTCGAGGGCAGCGGGGGACAGGGCCTCGAGGACTACCTGGAGCAGTGCATCCGCTTCGCCCGGAGGGCCGCCGGAGCGGGGAAGCGGTGTGCCCTCCGGCTGTGGAACCTGGACGGGGCGGACACCCGCGGGGCCAACCGCCGCAACGGTGAGATTTTATCCGCCCTGGAGCGGGCCTTCCCCAGGCCCTGGCGGGAAGGGAGGCGGGGAACTACCCTGGCCTCCAATGTCTTTTTGGAGTGGGGAGAAAAGTTTGACTGGCCTGATCTGTCTGTTCCCCCGTCGGACAGGCCCGCCTTCTGCTACGGGCTGCGGGACCAGGTTGGGGTGCTGTGGAACGGGACGGTGGTGCCCTGCTGCCTGGACCACGAGGGAGATGTCACTCTGGGCAGCCTCCGGACCCAGACCCTGGAGGAGATTTTGAACAGCCCGCGGGCCCAAGCCATTTATAACGGCTTTTCCCAGGGAAGGGCCAACGAGGCGCTGTGCCGCCGGTGCGGGTTCGCCAAGCGGTTTCGGTAGGATTTCACATACAAACGGTGCGGGGTATTATATGGTGAAAAGAGAGGTCCAAACCGGACCTCTCTTTTTCATGCTCAGCCTCTGGCTCCGTTTCTGGGCTGGACCTTATCAAAGGCAGGGTTGGTGAGATAGACATTTCTGGTGTCCATCTTCTCCTTGCACAGCCGCAGGCATTCGCCGAACCGCTGGAAGTGAACAATCTCCCGCTCCCGCAGGAAGCGGATTACGTTGTTCACGTCCGGATCATCGGACAGCCGCAAAATGTTATCGTAGGTGAGCCGGGCTTTCTGCTCTGGTGCAATCACGAAAGTGCAACCTGGGGTTAAAAATTCCAGTGTATCTCAATGGGAACATCACGAGTGCCG
>JAAWHO010000149.1 GCA_022795905.1 Oscillospiraceae bacterium | reverse complement strand
TCCCGGCAGCTGCCGGGACGGCGTTTTCGTCTCAAGGAAATTACTGCTGCGCTGTCTCATGCCGGACTTTGATGTAGGCGTGCTTCCGGACCATGAAGAAAAATATCACGTGCATCGCCGTCGTCACAACCCAGCTGACGGGATAGGAGATGTACAGTGCCGCGGGCGTCCTGAAGAAGGGAAAGACGAAGGCGATCCACAGCAGCCGCAGACCGCAGGCGCCCACCAGCGAAATAATCATCGGCACCACCGAATGCCCCAATCCCCGGAGGATGCCCACCATCGTGTCCATCAGTCCGCAGATAAAATAGAGCGTACAGACGTACATCATTCTCTCCTCCGCCGCCGCAATGACCGCCGGGTCTCCGGGGGCGTAGATCGCCGCCAGCTGTCCGCCGAAGATCACTGCCAGCCCCCCCAGGAACAGCCCGATAACTGTGGTATAGCTCAGGCAGAGCACGGAAATCCGGTCCACCCGCTTGCACTCCCCGGCGCCGTAGTTCTGGCTGACGAAGGTGAGGGCGGTCTGATAGACGGCGTTCATGCCGGCGTAGACAAAGCCCTCGATATTGGAGGAGGCGGCGGAGCCGGCCACTACCACGGAGCCGAAGCTGTTGATGGTGGACTGAATGACCACATTGGACAGGGAAAACAGCATCCCCTGGAAGCCGGCGGGGAAGCCCACCCGGACAATTTTCTTGACCACCTGCTTATCCAGGCACAGCGCCTTCAGCTCCAGGTGCAGCGGGCCCTCGTCCCGCATCAGGCACAGCAGCACCAGCACTGCGGAGATGTACTGGGCCGCGATGGTCGCCAGGGCAACGCCGGCCACGCTCATGTGGAAGACAATGACGAACACCAGGTTCAGGCACACGTTGACCACGCCCGCGATGCTCAGGAAGTACAGCGGCCGGCGGGTATCTCCCTGGGCCCGGAGGATGGCCGCGCCGAAGTTGTAGAGCATATTGGCCGGCATTCCGAGGAAGTAGATCCGCAGATACAGCGAGGACAGCTCAATGACATCCTCCGGCGAGGACATCAGAGTGAGCAGCTGACGGGCCAGGACAGCGCCCAGGACCATGAGGATCACGCCGCTGAGCCCCGCCAGGGCGATGGAGGTATGGACGCTCCGGCGCACATCCTCCTGCCGCCCCGCCCCCAGTTCCCGGGCCACCACCACGTTGGCGCCCACCGAGAGGCCCACGAACAGGTTTACCATCAGGTTGATGAGGGCGCCATTGGAGCCCACCGCCGCCAACGCCTCCTTGCCCACGAAGCGGCCCACCACCACCACGTCCGCCGCGTTGAAGAGCAGCTGGAGCAGGCTGGAGGCCATCAGGGGCAGGGCAAAGAGCAGCAGCTTGCCGGCGAGCGGGCCGTGCAGCATATCAATCGAATATCCCTGTTTGCGCATAACACACCTCGCCGCATAAAATACGGGACCGGACACCGCCGGTCCCGCGCCGAACAGGCATAGAAGTTATACCACATTCCCAGTGAAACGGCAAGAGCGCGGAGCAAAAATCTTCGCCAAATTCCCAAAATTTTTCCCTCTTTTTATAGGAATTTTAACAAATACCGCCAAAATAGAGGGCCCGGACGCATCCGCGTCCGGGCCCTCTGGCCTGTGCTGTTTTTCAAGTCAGAGCTTTACTGCTCCTCCTCTTCCTTCTTCCGGGAGGGGATGCCCAGCGCCACGATGCCCGTCAGGGACGCCGCGCTCAGCACCGCCCACAGGATGGTCTGGCCGTTGTCGCCGGTCTCCGGAATCTCGAAGCCCTGGAGGGGAATCTCATCCTCGGGGATGTAGATGAACTCCTCCTCATTCTCGGGATCCGGCACCTTCACATAGGTAGTGGGCACATCGTCCTCCAGGATGGTCACCGTGTCCGGGCTGTCCGGCTCATTGGGGTTGGGCAGCTCGACGGGCAGCTCCGGTTCCTCGCCGGGGCCCCGCTCTTCGGTCCGGGTGGTATCATCGTCATCATCGTCGTCGTCGCCTTCGCGGTAGACATTGGCGGTGTTGGTGAAGGCTGCTACCGCTGTGCCATTGGCGCTCAGAACGCCCTCGATATCACCGGCCACGCGGGTCACATAGCCCGCCGCCGGGGTTTCGGCCACAGAGTAGCCGGTGCCCTCGTCCAGATCCAGCAGGACCATCGCCTGGTCGTGGGTCAGCTCGAAGGTGACGGTGTTCTCCTCGCTCAGGGGCAGGGTCAGCTCCGTCTCGGTTCCTTCGCGGTAGTCCTCCAGCCGGGCCTTCACCGGGTTGGGCAGACTGTCGCCGGGCCGGCCCTCGGGGGCGGTCAGGGTGACCACGAACTCGAAGGGGCGGTATACATCGCCGGCGTTGCCGCCCACGGTCTTGCTGACAGTCAGCGTGCCGGGCTCGCGGCGGTTGGTGAAGGTGACTCTGCTGACGCCGTCATACTCCTCGGTCTTCTCATAGATAGTACCCGTTGTATTGCTGGAGCTGGTGTAGTAGCCGTCGGTGTTGGCACTGACCTCCTCCACGCTGTAGCGGGTCCCGTTGGGCAGGTTGGTGATCGTGCGGGTCTCGCCGCCCCGCATGGTAAGGGTTGTCATGCCGCTGGCATCCAGTGTCACCAGGGCGCCGGTCTCCTTGACGGTGAGCTGCTTCTCCTCGCCGTTGGCGGTCCACGCATTGACGGTGAGGGGATCGCCGTTGGCGTCGGTCAGGCGCACACGGAAGGTCCAGCTCCGGCTGGCGTCCGCGCCTGTGCCGACCAGGAGCTTGCTGACTGCCAGCTCGCCGACACCGCGGTGGTTGACGCAAGTCAGCAGAAGCTGATCCGCGTTTTTGTCAATCATTCCGCTGACACTGGATTGCTGCTCGTAGGTCTCCTCCTCGGGCTCTCCCGCCGCATCCTCATCGTCAAACATCATGATCCCGTAGGCGCGGATATCCGTGCTGTAGCCGTTCCAGTTGTTGGTATCTTCGGTGACGGTGTA
>JAAWHO010000148.1 GCA_022795905.1 Oscillospiraceae bacterium | reverse complement strand
TGGCGTTGGCTTTACCATTTCCACAGTGAGGAAGTAACGGCCACAATAAACACCGTGGCAGAGTTAATCCCGGATACGGTCGGCCTCGGCGAAATTCTTGGCCTTCTTGGCCTCATACCGGGCCATGACCTGGGCGTCCACGGCGGGGTCCCCCTCGCCGGTGATGGTATACCCCCCCTGGGTGGCTGTCTTCTGCTTCTTCTGCTCCTCTCGTACGGCTGCCGCCTTGTCCAGCAGGGACAGGGACAGCACCTGGTCAAAGCTGTCCAAAATCGCCAGCCGGGTCGCGCCGTTGGCCTTGGCCTTGAGGGCGTCATACAGGGCGGTGACGCCCATGGAGGTGTTCAGGTCGTTGCCCACCTGAGCCCGGAACTTCTCCTTATACTCCGCCGCCACGGCCTCATCCACCGGCCCGTCGGCGGGGTCCAGAGCGGCGATTTTCGCGATGAGCTTCTGGAAGGCCCCGGCGGCGTTGTCCAGATTCTCCCAGGAGAAGACCAGCCCCTTGCGATAGTGGCTCTGCAGGCAGAAGAAGCGGTAGACGATGGGGTCGTAGCCCTTCTCCTCCAGCAGGGAGACGGTGAGAAATTCCCCCTTGGACTTGGACATCTTGCCGGAGCTTGTATTCAGGTGGTGGACATGGAACCACTGCCGGCACCAGGGATGGCCGATATAGCTCTCGGACTGGGCGATCTCGTTGGTGTGGTGGGGGAATGCGTTGTCCACGCCGCCGCAGTGGAGATCCAGATACTCGCCGTTGTACTTCAGAGAGATGCCGGAGCATTCAATGTGCCAGCCGGGGTAGCCCACCCCCCAGGGGGAGTCCCACTTCAGGGCCTGGTCCTCGAATTTAGACTTGGTGAACCAGAGGACGAAGTCGTTTTTATTGCGCTTGTTCACGTCCTCCTCCACGCCCTCCCGGACGCCCACCGCCAGGTCCTCCTCGTCGTGGTCGTTAAAGACGTAGTACCGCTCCAGCTTGGAGGTGTCGAAGTACACGTTGCCGCCGGCCACGTAGGCATAACCCTTGTCCAGCAGGCCGGAGACCAGCGTGATGAACTCGTCGATTAGGCCGGTGGCGGGCTGGACCACGTCGGGAGTCTTGATGTTCAGCTTGCGGCAGTCGTCAAAGAAGGCGTCGGTGTAGTACTGGGCGATTTCCATCACCGTCTTGTGCTCCCGCTTGGCCCCCTTGAGCATCTTGTCCTCGCCAGTGTCGGCGTCGCTGGCCAGGTGGCCCACGTCGGTGATGTTCATCACCCGGTTGACGTCGTAGCCGTCGTAGCGCAGGAATTTCTCCAGCACATCCTCCATGATGTAGGAGCGCAGGTTGCCGATGTGGGCGAAGTGGTACACCGTGGGGCCGCAGGTGTACATCTCCACATGACCGGGGGTGTGGGTGGTGAACGCTTCCTTCTTGTGGGTGGCAGAATTGTATAATTGCATGTCTTTCATCCTCCGTTTTGTGGGACCCGCCCCCCTGGGCGGGTCATATTTCAGGTATTTTGCTGCTTAACAGGAGCGGCCCGCCGCCTTCGGCGGGCCCCGCTGGCTGCTTACTCGTGCAGCTCCAGGGGCAGACCGTCCGGGTCGTGGAAAAAGGTAAAATGCCGCTGGCTGTAGGTGTCCCAGCGGATGGGCTCACATTCGATGCCCTGGGCCTTCAGCTGGAGCACGGCGACCTGGATGTCGTCCACCCGGAAGGCCAGGTGGCGCAGGCCCTGGGCCTCGGGGCAGCTGGGCCGGGGCGGCGCACCGGGAATGGCGAAAATCTCCAGCTCGCCGTCTCCGAATTTCAGGTCCAGCTTCCAGTCCCCCTTATCCGGCCGGAAGTTCTCCCGCAGGACGGGAAAGCCCAGCTTCTCCACATAGAACTCCTTTGCCCTCTCGTAGTCTGAGACAATGATGGCCACATGGTGCATCTGTTCAAACAGCATGTCCTCTCTCCTTTTGTTAAATTGGCTCTCCCAGGCCCTCCATGACCTCTAAAAGAGCGGTGTAGCTCTCCTCTGTCGCTCCGCCGTAGAGGGCCTGATAATCGCCGTCACCCATATCCATGACCACAACCAAATTGTCCGGACGGCTGCTATAGAAAGTGGTCTCGGTGACAAACCAGTTTCTCAGGACAGCGGGCCGCTTCTCCAGTTTGGCATGGACCACCGCCATATCCCCGGCGGACAGCTCGTAAAATTCCTCCGGGTTGTGCTCCAACTGCCAGACGCCCTCGTACAGCAGAGCGGCCTCCAAAAATTCGCTGACAGTGGGAGCGGACAGCTCCCATGGGCCCTCCTCCCCCCTTCTAAGGTACACCGGCGGGTCGGGCAGAGTTAAATCCTCCCGCCGGACACACGCCAGGTAGACGCTCTGATTCTCATTGAGCAGAAGCAGGTCGTCATCTTCCGCCAGATTCTTCCATTTTTGATAATCCTCCGGAAAAATCCAGTTATCCTGGGTGTAATTCAGCCGCTGGGTGCGTCCAAAGGTGCGCCAGAAGTCCTCCACCACGGCGGGGAGGGCGCCGAATTTCTCCCGGACAGCGGTGATCTCCTCCTCGGTGCAGCCCTGGGGCTGACCGACACCGTAGAGGTCGCGGACAATCTGTCGCAGCTCCATAATAACCGCTCCTTTCCTGTAGGGGCGCGCACTGCGCGCCTGCGGGCGGACAATGTCCGCCCCTACGCCTTCTCCTCCAGATATTTCTCATCCAGCAGCTTTTCCACCAGCTCCAGCCGGGCGTTGAGGGCGGCCAGCTTCTCCAGGGTGGGGTTGTTGACGCTGATCTGGTCCACGTCGTCGGCGTAGCGGGTAGAGCGGCCGGCGATGCGGACGATCTGGGCGGGGATGCCCACGGCGGTGGCGTCCTCCGGGACCTCGGACAGCACCACCGCGTTGGCGGCGATGCGGGCGTTGTCCCCCACCTTGAAGGGCCCCAGCACCTTGGCCCCGCAGGAGATGAGCACGTTGTTGCCGATGGTGGGGTGGCGC
>JAAWHO010000147.1 GCA_022795905.1 Oscillospiraceae bacterium | reverse complement strand
GCCTGCCGATATTCTATTGTCCGTTCTCTATATCTTTTTGAATAACTCATGTCCTCATTCTACTCGATATGTAACCTTTTTTCAACTGCTTTTTCTATACAACATCCCGGAGAAGGCCCAGAACACCTTTGAGGACTGTTTGACCCGTGTGCCCCTGCTGGTAAAGCCCCCCAAGGGGACGGCGCTGGACCCGGGGATCACGGACTCCCTGGCGGAGCTGGTGGACTTCTACGCCACGGCCATGGACTTCGCCGGGGTGGAGCCTGCCGGGGACCACTTCGGGAAGAGCCTGCGGCCCGTGCTGGCGGACCGGAGCGTGTCTCTCCGGGAGTACGCCTTCTGTGAGGGAGGCCGCCTGCCCCACGAGGAGCAGTGCGACGAGTACCACGCCGCCGCAGGAAAAGGCGGGGTGATCCCAACCGCCAGTCTGTATTGGCCCCGGCAGATGGCCCAGACAGACGACCGGGCCCACGCGAAGGGAACTATGGTCCGGGATCGCCGGTTCAAATATATCCACCGGACCTCGGGAGAGCACGAGCTCTACGACCTGGAAAGGGACCCCCTGGAGGAGGAGAACCTCTACGGCCGGGAGGACTTGGCCCGGGAGACTGCCCGTTTGCGGATGGCGATGCTGGACTGGTATCAGGCAACCTGTGATGTGGTGCCCCGGCAGTATGACCGGCGTATATCGCCGGAGCTTTTATGGGAGAAGCTCCGCTCCCAGTGCCCGCCGGGCGCGGAGGAGGAGATCAGGGGCATGATCTTTGCCGGAGCCGGTCCCGCCATGATTAACGCGAGGCTAGGGGCGCTTCGCCGTGAAAAAGAGAGGAGAGGAGTATCCCAAGAATGAAGAAAGAGATCCTGCTCTATATGTCTGACCAGCACTCCCACCGTCTCCAGGGGTGGGCCGGAGACAGCGTGGTCCGCACCCCTATGATGGACCGCCTGGCCCGGGAGGGTACAGCCATGACCAATGCCATGACCTCCTGCCCTCTGTGCGTCCCCGCCAGGGCGTCGCTCATCTCCGGGCAGCTGCCCAGCAATAATGGGGTGCTCTTCAACTTCAACGCTATCAGTACTGACCAGGCGACTTTCCTCCACAGCCTCACCGCCTCCGGCTACGAGACAGTGCTTTGCGGGCGGATGCACTTTGTCGGTCCGGACCAGCGCCACGGCTACGCCAGGCGCATCGCCGGAGACCGGACGCCGGTGTTCCACAACAACCCGCCGGTCCCACCGGAGCAGCAGGGGAAGCCCCGGGTCATCGGTTTTGACGAGAACAGCTCCGTCTACTACATCGGCGGCGGAGATTCCCCGGTGCTGGCCTACGACCGGTATGTGACGGAGCGGGCGGTGGGCTACCTGGCGGAGGACCACGACAAGCCTCAGTTCCTTACGGTGGGGGCCTACGGACCGCACTTCCCCTATGTGGCTCCGCCGGAGCTGTATGACTACTATCTGGACAAGGTATCCCTGGAGGATGTGAAGGCCCCCGATTGGGAGCACCCCGCCCTGGCGGGGAAAATGCGGGAGACGGACCCGGAGGTGGTCCGGGCGGCCCGGGCGGCCTATTACGGCCTGACGGAGACGGTGGACCGGAATATGGAGATGGTTTACAACGCTTTCCAGGATTACCTCAGGCGCACGGGCCGGGAGGGAATCTTCATTTACATCTCCGACCATGGCGATATGAACGGAAACAGAGGATATTTCGGCAAGCAGGTCTTTTACGATCCCTCGGTCCACATCCCCTTCCTCATGGCTGGCAGCGGCATTCCGGCGGGAAAACGGATCGAAAGTCCGGTGAGCCTGCTGGATGTCGGTCCCACCATCTGCCAGCTGGCGGGAGCCGAGGTCCTGCCGGGCGACGGAAAGAGCCTGGCGCCCCTGCTGGAGGGCGGGGAGGACCCGGACCGGATGGTGGTCAGTGAGCAGTACACCTACCTGGCCGCCGGAGGCAGCTCTCTGGGGCGCATGGTCCGCTGGAAGAACTGGAAATTTGTCACCTATTCGGGCTTCTCGGGGGAGGATCTGCTCTTTGATATGGAAAAAGGCCCCGGCGAGCTGGAGAATGTTATTGCCCGGCACCCGGATACGGCGGCCTGTCTCCGGAAGGAAGCTGAGAAATACAGGAGCTATGAACAGGTGATGGAGCATGAGCGCTGGGTTCTGCGGCAGCTGCGGGTCCTGATGGCCTGCGACTACGAGGATACTGTCAGTAACCCTCGCTCAATCCGTGAGATCGAGTTAGAAGCCACATTTGTTATCTCCGCAAGCTGCTCCTGGGTCATGCCTTGCTCCTTGCGTATGCGCTGTATCGCTTGTCCTCCCTGCTTGAAATCCACCTCTATCCCTCCTACGTCGATGTTTCACCCATATTATGAGCGAACTAGACGTGTTAATTCCAGAACGCTATAGACAAAACTCGACGTACGGAGTATAATTAGATGCAACTCTTTGCGGAGGTGTTCCCCTATGCTGGATAACTGCTGTGCCTTCACAGGTCATCGGCCACACAAGCTGCCTTGGCGGTACAACGAAGCGGATAGCCGCTGCTTGGCCCTGAAAGCGGCGTTAGCGGGGCAGATCACACAGCTAGTCGATGCCGGGGTGACGGACTTCTACAGTGGTGGAACTGATGGGGTAGACTGCTGGGCCTCGTTGATCGTCCTGGAGCTGAGAAAAAAGAATCCTGCACTGAGACTCCATCTGATCCTGCCCCATGAAGGACAGGCGAACAAGTGGAGTGATTCAGCACAGGAGCGGTATCATTCAATCTTGGAGAAGGCTGACTCCGTAAGGTATGTGAGCCACGAGTATTACGATGGCTGTATGCTCGACCGGAACCATCGGCTGGTAGAAGCCACTGGGGTACTGCTGGCGGTCTATAATGGAGAGTGGCGCGGTGGTACTGCGGCTACTGTCCGATACGCTCGGAAGCTAGGTAGAGGAATCATCATCCTTAACCCGATCACGCTTGAAGTCACCGAGGATCAAGTCGGATGAGCGG
>JAAWHO010000146.1 GCA_022795905.1 Oscillospiraceae bacterium | reverse complement strand
CAGGCACAGGAGCAAAGCCAGCGCCAGGGATATGATTTTTTTCCTCATTTGTGAGTTCCTCCCTCAACAAAAATTTCCACTCCCATTTTAGCGGACAGCGGCGAAAATTGCAAGAGCTGTCTGGAAGAAGTTCGGAAAAAGCAAGGCGCCCTCTCCCGGGGGCGCCTTGCTTTCTTCACTCGTTATGCCGTTATTTCTTCAGCTTAAACCGCCGGGTCTGCTCCTGGAGCACCCGCACCTGGTCAAAGAGCTCGGTGCTCACCGCCGCGGACTCCTCGCTGCTGGCGGAATTGGTCTGGACCACCATAGAGATCTGCCCGATGCCCTCGGTCACCTGGGCAATGGAGGACGCCTCGCCCTGTACCGCCTCGGCGATCTCGCCGATGGAGGCGTTGGAGCGCTCCACCAGCTCCAGGGTCTTCTTGAGGGTGACGGAGACCTCGCCCACAATGCCGCTGCCCCGCTCGGAGGCCTGGACGGAGTTCCCGATGAGGCCCTTGGTGGCCTTAGCCGCCTGGTCGGAGCGGGCCGCCAGGGAGCGGACCTCGTCGGCCACAACGGCGAAGCCCTTGCCGGCGCTGCCGGCCCGGGCGGCCTCCACCGCGGCGTTCAGCGCCAGGATGTTGGTCTGGAAGGCGATGTCCTCGATGGTGGCAATAATTCTCTCAATCTGCTGGGACGCCTGGGTGATATCCCCCATGGCGGCCACCATCTCCTCCATCTGCCGGCCGCTGATCTGGACCTGCTCGCCGGTGAGCCGGGCATTCTCCTGGGCCAGGGCCGCAGCCTTGACATTCTGCTCCGCGTTCTTGGACAGGTCGTCCAGGGTGGCGTACAGCTCCTCCACAGCGCTGGCCTGCTCCGTGGCCCCCTGGGCCAGGGACTGGGCCCCGCTGGAGAGGTGCTCAGCGTGGCTGGAGACCTGGCGCTCCGCCTGGCCGATGTTGTCCATGGCGTTGGAGAGGGTGGTGGTCAGCTTGTCGATGGACTCCTCGATGGAGCGGAAATCCCCTATGTAGCGGCTGGAGGTACCCACGTCGAAGTTCCCAGCGGAGAGCTGGGACATGATACGGTTGATGTCGGCCACATACCCCTGGATAACCGTCATGGAGTCCCGCAGGGTATCGGCCAGCTGGCCCATCTCGTTCTTGGAGCGGTAGGACAGGTCCAGATCCAGCTTCCCCTCCTTCAGGGGCCTTGTGCTGTTGGTGATAGCCAGAATGGGCTTAACCACATAGCCCATGACGTAGAATGCCAGGCTGAGCATACAGACCAGCGCCAACGCCAAGCACACGCCGGCGGTCAGGTGCATGAGCACTGCCACATTGGCCATCCGGTCGGCGGCCTCGGCGCTCATGACGCCGCCCTCCTCCACCACCTGGTCCAGCAGGCCCACCAGGGTAGCCAGATTGACGCTGATGGTATCCTGAAAATAGGTGCGGGCCTGGGCGGCGCCGGCGGTGTCGTTGAGATCCAGGGCGTAGGCGGCGGACTCGTGGAGCTCCCTGTGCAGGGGCTCCAGCTGGCTGCGCAGGTTCAGGATCGTCTGGTTGTCTGTGGAAAACTCGCTGTCATAGAGCCACTGGCCCAGCACGCACTGGGTATAGTCGGTGCTGCCGGTGAACTCCGTACCGGCATAAAGGGCGTTGCTCAGGTTCGTGGCCCACTTGTAGTGAGCGGCCTCGGCCCGCTGGCTCTTATCCAGCAGGACATTGGCGGCGGAGGCCGCCGCCTGGGCGTTCTGAAGACGGAAGGTATTGATCGTGACGACAAAGCTGAACAGCAGCACCGACGCCAGCGCTGCCGCCACCCGGATCCAAACGGACCGCTTGATACTCTTTCCCATAAAGATACATCCTCTCTCATAAATTGCCAGAATTTTAAGTTTTTCTATCTACTTGATTAGTATAGCATACCTTCAGGGGCTTTTTCAACCTAAATTTTCATGCGGAGGGGCGCCGGCAAGTTTTAATATGAAATTGGACAGTCGGGCCGACGGGTCCGGCTGCTTTATTGTTGGCGCGGGACGCTGGAAAGGAGGCTCTATATGGGCGAAGAATTCATTGTGGATACCGGATATGACGGTTATGTATTCCTGGGCTGGGCGAAGGGACAGTTTGAGGCGGAGAACGGCGAGAAGCGTTCTTACTTCAGTATGTATGTTCTTTCTCCGGTCAGTACTTATCAATCAGAGGATTATGAGGCTTCCGGCTTCAAGGCGGAAAAGAAGAAGTGCCTGTCTGCGGACGTCTGGGCGGACCTGCACCCGGGCGACCGGGTGCGGCTGTTCTTTGACGATAAGAAGCGCATCGTGATGTGCGCTTTAGACCAGTAAAGCGAAAAACTCCCGGAGGGTAGCTCCCTCCGGGAGGCCCCCCGCGCTAACAGGGGGGCACTGTCTACAAGTATGGGGGGTTACCATGAATAGCAGTATTACTGAGAACGTGGTCATCTATGATTGGCTGTCGTTTACCACTAAGCACCACACACCGGAGGAGGTCATAGAAGCCCTGGGCCTTTCCCATTGCCCGTGGACGGAGACGACCGGGGCCCGGGGCTATATGGACCGGAAATACTTCGGCAGCATCTCCGTCCACTACAACGGCAGGGAGGATATGGGCGTCTGGTGCGAGATGTCCGGCCAGGGATGCCGGAATTTCGAGGACCTGACCACGCTTCCCAACAGGTGGAAGGATATTTTTGCGTTTATTCATGATAACTCTTTACATATAACCCGGCTGGATGTGGCCTATGACGACCATACCGGGATACTGGACATTGAGCGTATCGCGGACGATGTCCAGTCCCAGCGCTACGTCAGTTGTATGCGCTGGTGGGAGGTGACCCGCTCGTCCCAGCGCGTCAGCTGCCAGGCCGGCAGCCCGAAAAGCAAGGTCCTCGTCCGCATCTACGACAAGGCGGCAGAGCGGAGGAGACGCTGACGGTGGGGAATGTGATGATTACGGAGAGGGGGACCTAGCGTGACGCGGTACGCGGAACTGCCCGTCTGGGAGCGGGTGCCGGACTACCATCTGAACAGCCCCCAGAGCCGGGC